>JBCBNT010000010.1:0-51887 GCA_039821685.1 Planctomycetota bacterium
CTCACCGTCCTGCAATACGCCGGCTTCAGCCAGAACCTCAGCTTCCGCCAGATCGGCACGCTGCTCGACCAGACCAAGGGCGGCGACGCCAACGTCCGCGACCGCCTGCAACGCAACCGCTTCGGCCGGATCGCCATGGCCATAAGCAACCTGCTCATCATCGTGATCGCGCTGCCCTTCTTCCTCACGCGCATGCCCGGCAACTCCCTCACCGGCAGCCTCCGCGGCGCACCCGTCGCCGTCGCCTGCATCATCGGCGCGACCCTGGGCACATCGGCCCCGGTTCCGGGCGTCCCAGCCGTCGTCTCCGTCTTCCTGCCGGTCCTCGTGCTCGCACCATTGGCCGTCGCCGTCGCGATCAGCCCCAAGACCTAGCCCCAAACCGAGCAGGATCCCCGCTGCCATGGGCGATCCCCGGGGACCGCGCCGTGTATACATACACGTCGGGGGTTTGACACGTTGGCGCGTCGTACAATCCAGCACACACCCCGCACCGGAGCCACCCCATGGCCTCAGTCTGCTTCTACTTCCAGGTCCACCAGCCCTACCGACTCAAGCGCTACTCCGTCTTCGACGACCACCCGTTCTACTTCGACACCGACAAGAACGCCGCCATCTGCCAGAAGGTCGCCGACAAGTGCTACCGGCCGATGAACAAGCTGCTGCTCGAGCTCATCGATGCCAACGAAGGCAACTTCCGCTGCGCGTTCAGTGTGTCGGGCGTGGCTCTCGATCAGTTCGCCGAGTACGCACCCGATGTGCTCGACAGCTTCCAAAGGCTTGCCGAGACCGGCTGCGTCGAGTTCCTCGGCGAGACCTACCACCACTCGCTCAGCTTCCTGTACTCACGCAAAGAGTTCCTCGAGCAGGTCGACATGCACACCGCCAAGTGCGAGGAGTACTTCAAGCAAACGCCCAAGGTCTTCCGCAACACCGAGCTGATCTACAGCAACGAAGTCGGCCACGCCGTCAGCCAGATGACCAATCCCGACGGCACCCGCCGGTTCAACGGCATGTGCTGCGAGGGCTGGGACACCTACCTCGGCTACCGCAAGCCCAGCTACGTCTACACGCCCCCCGGCTCACCGACCGGCGCCGGCGACTCGCCCTTTGGCCTGCTGCTTAAGAACTACGCCCTCTCCGATGACGTCGCCTTCCGCTTCAGCAACCGCGGCTGGGAAGAGTGGCCGCTGACCACCGAGAAGTTCGCCAAGTGGGTCAACGACGTCAACGGCGACGGCTACCACGTCAACCTCTTCATGGACTACGAGACCTTCGGCGAGCACCAGTGGGCCGACACCGGCATCTTCGACTTCGTCCGCGCCCTCCCCGCCGCGATCTTCGATGTCGCGCCGGGCGAGAACCACTTCATCACCCCGAGCATGGCGCTCGAGCAGTTCGAGCCCGTCGGCGAGTACGACGTGCCCAACTACCTCAGCTGGGCCGACACCGAGCGCGACCTCTCCGCCTGGCTCGGCAACGCCATGCAGGCCAACGCGCTGCACGAAACGTTCAAGGCCGAATCGGACATCCGCAAGGCCGCCGAGCTCGCTGAGAGCCTCGCCGACACCCAGCCCGACCTCGCCAAGCAGGCCCTCTTCCTGCTCGACGACTGGCGAAAGCTCACCACCAGCGATCACTTCTACTACATGTGCACCAAGTACTGGGCCGACGGCGACGTCCACAAGTACTTCAGCCCCTACGACTCACCGTACGACGGTTACATCAACTTCATGAACGTGCTCGACAACGTCCGCGCCCGACTCGCCCGGCTCGACCTCAAGCCCGAGACCGTCCGCGGCTGATCCGCGCCGAACCACACGCGCCGTCATCGATACAGGCGGACGCCCGAAGAGCCAGAAGTCGTCCATCTCGCGCTCGACGGCGTAGGCCACGGCACCCGTCGCCAGCACCGGGAGCACCGTCGCAGGGTCTGCCGCCGCGATCATGCCCAGCGCGACCCAGCGTTCCGCGAGAGAGGACTCGTCGGGCAGCTCGGGCAGAGGCACGGGCAACGCCGCGACATCCTCGCGACGCACGTCCGTTGTTGACCAGCGCAGCACCACGATCGAGTCGCCCCCCAACCGTCGGGCGCGCTTCTTCGCCACGTCGATGATGTGCTCATCGTCCGCCCGGCACACGAGCCCCGCGAACGACCGCGATACCACCAGATGCCCCACGGTCTCCGCGCCGTCCAGCTCGGGCGACGTCGATCGCACGTCGAACAGCTCGTAGGGGTTGTCCGCCGCGAAGATCGCGACGGACGCCTCCTCGTCCAGCCGGGCCGTCTCCGCGTTATCCGCCACTGGCAGCGTGCGGACCTTCACGCACCCGCCGAGCACCCCCGCCGCGAGAACCAGCATCCCGAGTCCGATGCGCGTGCCGGGCGTCTTCATGGCTCCAGTCTGATCGAACGGAGCCACTCACGCAAGCCGCTTGAGCAGGATCTCCCGCACCGCCTTCGCGTCCGCCTGACCGCCGCTGCGCTTCATCACCTCGCCGATCAGGCGCCCGATCGCCTGCTGCTTCCCGCCGCGGATCTGCTCGGCGATCTCCGGAAACTCGGCGATCACCTCGTCCGCCCAGCCCTCGAGCGCGCCCGCGTCCGTCACTTGCAGCAGCTTCTCGCGCTCGGCGATCGCACGCGCCGCGTCGTCCGATCCGATCATCAACTCGAGAACTCTCTCGGCGCCGTTGCCGCTGATCTCGTTTGAGTGTCGGAGCGCGATGACTTCGCCAATCCTCGCCGCGTCGAGCCCGAGACCACCCACCGGCGTGCCTCGCTCGTTCGCGATCCGCCCGAGCCCCTGTACGACGAGGTTCGCCGCGAGCTTCGCCGCCTCCGCCCGGTCCACGCCCTCTGCCGAAGCCGCCTCCACCGAGCCGTCGAACACGTCCGCCATGCCGCGATCAAAGGCGACCGCTTGCGCGTCTCGATCAGCCAGCCCCAGCCCATCCCGATACCGCCGCGCTCGCTCGACGGGCAGCGCCGGCAGCCGCTCGCGCACACGCTTCTTCCACGCCTCATCCACCACCACCGGCGGCAGGTCCGGATCCGGGAAATACCTGTAATCCAGCGCATCCTCCTTGGATCGCTGCAGGAACGTTGCTTCCTTCGCATCGTCCCACCCGCGCGTCGACTTCATCGCCGGCCCGTGCTCCTCGCCCGTCTCAACCCACCGCTTCGGCTGCTGCTTGAGCTCGTAGCGGATCGCCCCCGCCACGCTCCGGAACGAGTTCAGGTTCTTCACCTCCACGATCGGCGTCGTGGCCGTGCGACCATCGTCGAGCGTCAGCACGCAGTTGATGTTGGGCTCGAAGCGCATCTGCCCCTTCTGCATATCGCCCTGCGATGCGCCCACAAACCGGCACGTCGCGTGCAGCACCCGGCAGAACGCCAGCACGTCCTCCACCCGCCGAAAGTCGGGAGCCGTCACGATCTCCAAGAGCGGCGTGCCCGCGCGATTCAAGTCCACGATCGAGTGATCGATCCGGCCGCCACCCGGCGCGTCGTGCAGCAGCTTGCCCGCATCCTCTTCCAAATGCGCCCGCACGATGCCCACCCGGCAGCCCTCGGCCCCAAACTCGAGCCACCCGCTCTCATCCATCGCCGGCACGTCCACCGCCCCATCGAAGCACAAGGGCAGGTCGTACTGGCTGATCTGATACGCCTTGGGCAGGTCCGGGTAGAAGTAGCTCTTGCGGTCCCACACGCTCCGCTCCGCGATCGAGCAGCCGAGCGCCATGCCGACCAGCATCGAGAGCTCCACCGCCGACCGGTTCATCACCGGCAGCGCACCCGGCAACGCCAGCACGACCGGGTCGATCAGCGTGTTGGGCTCCGATGCCTCGTGGTCCGGGTGAGCCGGGCTCGGCACGCGCGTAAACATCTTTGTTCGTGTTGCGAGCTCAACGTGGATCTCCATCCCCACGACAAGCCGAACGGACACGATTCGATCGAGGCTTCGGCCGCTGCTCATGCGGTCATCCTACCGCGGTGGGTCGCCCTGCCGGCGTGCCTCGCGCGCAGCGGAGAGCCCCCGCCGGATCGCCGCACGCTCCGACCGGGCCGCGTGCACCGGCTTCGACCCGATCGATGCCGCGAGCTCCGCGAGCGTGAGCGGCCGACCCGCGTCCGTCGGCGCATACCCGAACCGCGCGCGCAGCAGCAGCGCGTCCCGCGGGCCCAACGCGTCCAGCACCCCGCGCAGCCTCCCGTCGGGCTCGAGCAGCCCCTGCCAGCCGTAAGCCATTCGAGTAAAGTCGACCACGGGCGTCGCGGAGCCGATCTTCCGCCTGGCCTTCGCTCGGCCCGCCCGCGGCGGTGCGCTCACCCGCCGCTCGCCAAGCCCGCTCAGCACGCCCAGCACCGCGCGGTCCACCGCGAGCGACACCGGAGACGCCAGCCGCCCACGGTCGCTCGGATGCACCGCATCGATCGCGGCTCCCGCAGCCACCAGCCCGTCGCGCACCACCCGCCGAAGCGACGACGAGCCGAGCTCCTCAGCATCCGACCCCACGCGCGACTCGATCGCGCGCAGCATCACCGGAAGCAGGCCCCGGATCAGCTCCGACTTCAGCCGCGCACTCCAACGCAGGTCCGTCTCGATCCGGTCGATCTCCGGCGCGCTGTTGCCGTGCTCGGGCAGCTCACCGATCGACCGGGCCGCACGCCGACGCAGCTCCCGGCACGCCGCGAGCCGCCCCCGCTCCTCACGCGCCCCTGACGGTCCCATCCCACGAGCAAGCGATAAAAGATCTTCCAGCAGATCCGGGCCGGCCCGCCCGATGCCCGCCGTGGCAAGCTCGCTCTCCACGGCCGTCTCGTCCGGCGCCTCATCATGAAGCCCCGCAGAGATCGAGGGCAGCAGACCCCGCAGCACCCGGGCCCGCTCGTCCACCATCACCCGCAGCACGCTCGCCCGCGGCTTGCCCACCCGCTCCGCGACCACCCCCGGCTCAAAGGCCCGACGCCACGCCAGGTAGCACAAGCGGCGCTCCCGCGGCCCCATGGGCCCCATGCACCCGAACAGCTCCTCGCCGCCCTCACGCGCATGACGCTGAAGGATCTGCCGCACCGTCTCGTGTCCCCGACCGATGCGCTCCGAGATCGTCAGCGCCGCCTGGTTCAGGCTCTTGCCCGCCTCCGCCTCCGCCCGAGCCTCCGCGATAACGCGTGCCCGCACCTCGGGCTCGAGCCGGCTAAAGGTCGTCGCCGCCCGCAGCGTGCGCGGCTCGCGACGCTCAAAGGCCTCAACCGCCTCGGGCATGTACGCCACGCGCGGCTTCCCCCCCGCACCAACCACACGACGGGACAGAAGCCCGCGACGCCGATATCGCTCGAGCGTCTTTCGGCTCACGCTCCACTTCTCGCACAACGCCTCCGCAGACAGCGCGCCCTCCAGCGAGCGGAGCTCGATCCTCGCAGCCGAAGATAGGTGCTCGGCCAGCGTCGCCAGCTCACCCAGCAAATCGTTGCCCACGATCAGCGTGTCGGGCACATCGTTCGCCCGGTAGCCTGTCACGCGGAACACGACGTAATCGAGCGGGAACGAGCCATCGGCGTCGAGCTCAAACGCGAGCGCCTCCGTCCGCTCAAGACCCCGCACGAGCGCCGACGCCGGCGCATACCGCAGCTGCGATGCAAGATCAGCCAGCTCGTCGATGCGGAATCGTGGCAACGGAGGCACGGTGCAGCCCTCTGCGCCGAGCGATCACGAGCAGGAATCGGCCCCGCTGCGTCAGCCCGGCGTCGCGAGCAACCCGTCGGCTACGACAAGCTCGCTCGCCCCGATCAGCCCCAACGCTTCGCACTTCTCAAGAAACAGGCCGGCGCTCTGCCGGGCTCGCTCGTCGAAGTCGAAGCGGAGGCACTCCCCTACGTACCGCCTGGCCAGATCCGCCGGCCAGCGGTGCTCGGGCGCCCGGTCCGTGACGATCCGGTCGATCCGGGTCCTGTTGTGCAGCCGCTGGCGCTCAAGCACCATCGCCGCACGGCGGACAACCGGATCGCCAACGCGGTCACGCCGGCACATCCACACGGCATATACGAACGGCAGCCCCGTCTGTTCCCGCCAGGCCTCGCCTAAATCGAGCTGGTGCGGGTACCGCACCGCCGGAGGGCTATCGGTCACGACCTTGTCGCCGATCAGCAGCATCGCCTCGGGCCATTCCGAGCCCGCCTCGCCGGCCTCGCCCGACGCGTCCGCCGCAGCAGCCAGCGGCATCCGCTCGCGGGCGTCGTAGTCCACCAGCTCGACATCCACACCGAACCGATCCCGCATCACCACGCGCGACAACGCCACCGACGTGTGGCTGTCTGTATCCGCGTGCACCCGACGAACGCGGTCGAGCGGCACCTGGCTGTAGATCCGAACCGTCAGCGTCGGCCCGTCGCACCCGATCATCCCCACCGGGACGACCGACAGCGGCACCGCCGAACGCGACGCATCCACCACGCTCACCAGGCTCACGTCCGCCTCGTCCGCCTCCAGCAGCCCGACCAGCCCGCTCGGCACACGCCGAACGATCTCCACACCCTCCAGAACCTCCAGCCCGTCGATCAACGGCCAGGTGTTCAGGTAGTTCACGCATCCGATCCGCGTCGCCGTTGTCATGGCCGATCCTAGCGGCACGCCGCCCGCCGCTGCACTGTTCCACTACCATGGCCCCATGCCCGAACAGGCCCACACACCCGTGCGGCTCACGCTCGTCGGCGGCGGAGGCCACGCCCTCGTCGTCGCCGACGCCGCGATCCGGGCAGGCCTCGACCTGCAGGGCTTCTTCGACGACGACACCGAAGCCGACCTCGCCAAAGGCTCACCCACCTGCGGCAGGCTCGGCGATCTCACCTCGCTCGAATCCAGAGAGCTCGACGGCTCCCCGTGGATCCTCGCGATCGGAGACATCGCCACCAGGCGATGGCTCATCGACCGGCTCTACAAAGCCGAAGACGACGCAGCCATGGTCATCCACCCCGACGCCACCATCAGCGAATACGCGGTCATCGCCGGCGGCGTCTGGATCGGACCCCGCGCCGTCATCCACACCCGCGCACGCATCCTCGATCACGCCATCGTCAACTCGGGCGCGATCATCGAGCACGACTGCCTCGTCAGCGAGAACGCCCACGTCGCTCCGGGCACCACCCTCGGCGGCAGCGTCCGCATCGGCAACGACACGCTCGTCGGCCTCAACGCGACCGTCCTGCCGGGCGTCAGCATCGGCAACGGCTGCACCATCGGCGCCGGGGCCGTCGTCACGCACGACGTGCCCGATCAGTCCACCGTCATCGGTGTGCCAGCCTCCGCCCGCTAACCGCCCCGAGTCGCATCCCGCAGATCCGTCGCCCGATCGAGCAGCTCTTGCTCGGCTTGCAACGCCTCGGCCGAGCCTGGTTCGACCTCAGCCTCAAGCTCGAAGCCCCACTCGATCGACGTCTTCACGCGCCAGGGCGCAGCCATCGCCAAAAGATCGATCGGCGGGTACTCCCAGATCGGCGGCGACGCCTCACGCGTCGTGACCAGCGGCTCGTACCCATCCTTCCGCACCCGCACGTCGTACACGCCGAAGTACCGGAACTCCGTCGTCACCGGCGTCCGCCCGATCTCGACCTCGTTCAGCGTCACGATCGCGCCCGGAGGCTCGCTCGTCACCGTGATCGTCCGCTCGAGGCAGCCCGCCATCGGCAGCGCACAGACACATACCGCGGCGAACCGTTTCATCCAGCCCTCGCCTCCGGGTCGGACCCCGGGCTCTTCTTCGGCGCGCTCGACCGCTCGTGCGAACGCGTCGCCGCCGGCGTGAACGCCTCGTCGAACTCGTCGCCCCGGAACAGCGACCCGAGGTACGTCTGCCGGACGAGCTGATCGTTGATGAGCGCCTTGGGCGTGCCCTCGGCGAAGACCTTGCCCTCGTCGATGATGTACGCCCGGTCGCACACGCGCAGCGTCTGCTGCACGTTGTGATCCGTGATGAGCATCGCGATGCCCGACGCCGCGAGCTTCTTGATCTCCGCCTGCAGGTCCTCAACCGCGATCGGGTCCACGCCCGCGAAGGGCTCGTCGAGCAGGATGATCCGCGGCTCGGTGACGAGCGCCCGCGCGATCTCGAGCTTTCGCCGCTCGCCGCCGGAGCAGGTGCGCGCCTGCTGCTTCGCCTTGTGCGTCAAGCCAAACCGAGCCAGGAGATCGGCCGCACGCGACTTCCGCTCGCGCCGCCCGATCGGCAGCGTCTCAAGGATCGCGAGCAGGTTCTGCTCGCACGTCATCCGCTGAAAGATGCTCGGCTCCTGGCTCAGGTACCCCATGCCGAGCTTCGCACGCTCGAACATGGGCCAGCCCGAGACGTCCTCGCCCGCGAAGACGACCTGGCCGCCGTCGGCGTCGATCATACCGATCGTCATGCGAAAGCTCGTGGTTTTGCCCGCACCATTCCGGCCGAGGAGCCCCACCGTCTCCGCCGCCTCGACCCCGAACGACACCCCCTGCACGACCGACCGGCCGCCGTAAGACTTCTTCAGGGTGTGCGCCTCGAGCAGCGGCATGCCGCCAGTATAGAAGATGCGATCAGGCCGTCTTGGGACGATCCGGGATCACGCGGATGCACGCCGGGTACCGGAAGATCTCCGAACGCAGCGCCGCCGTGCCCGCCAGGATCGTCCCGATGATCCCGAAGAACGGCAGCACGATAAACCCGATTACCCCGACGCCGCACAGGACCAGCGGGATCAGGATCAGCCCGATCAGCACCAGCGAGATCTGAAAGTTGAGCGCCTCACGCCCGTGGTCATCGATAAACGCGCCGTCCGCCTTGCGGATCTGCCACATCGCGAGCGACACCAGCGCGGGGATCACAAACGCCACCCCGCTCGAAGCAACCACCGAGACCCAAGCGATCAGGCTCGCCCAGTGGATCCACGACGCGTACACACGCTGATCGTCGGGCAGGCCGACAGCACGCAGCTTGCCGGTCGGTGTCCGCTCGTACTCAGCCGTCCACGTGCTGCTCATGATCCGCTCGCCCGCCGTTGCTCCGGCCATCGTGCACCGCCCCGAAAGTCGCCGGTTGACACGAGAAGCCGCCGAGGCTCCCCGGCAGCATCATTCGGAATCCGTCGCATTCGCTTTCACACGCCCAGCCGCCCGTGGATCGAGAAAAGCCGCCCCCAGGAACATCCCGCACTCCGGGCACGACTCCGATCGGAGCCCGGCCAGATGAAAGCCGCACCCCGGGCACCGGGGCGTCACCCGCGCCGGCACGAGCCACCGCGCGATCCACACCGGCCGCCACACCGCCACCAACCCCGCGACCGCCAGCACCAAGGGCACCGAACCGGCCGCGACGTACCGCCGCAACGACGACAACTGGGCAAACGGCCCGCTCCCCCGCCCCGAGCCGCCCCCGACCTGCCGGACGATCGCATCGAAGTTGCCGTAGACAAACACGCCGAGCCGCGTCGCCCCGTAGACCAGCAGCAACAGCCCCACCCCACGCACCACCGCCGCAGCAACGTGCCGATACCGCGCGATGTCAGCTGGCGTCGGGACCATAACCAGAGTCTACAGGCAGGCCGAGACCATCAATGCCCGAACAGATTCTTCTGCCCAAACATCCCCGCCTCATCGAAGTGCCGGAGCGCCTCGTCCACGCTCCCGAAGATCTTGGTCGAGGTCTCCGTGATAAACGGGCTCGGCGGCTTCGCCGGCTTCCACACCACGTATACCTCTTTCGCGTGCTCAAACGCGTGCTGCAGCTCGCGCTCCACGCCCGAGCTCAGGCCCGGCGTGCCCCCCGGCAGCTCGGGCACCAGGCTCACGATCATGTCCGCCTGATCGATCAGCTTGAAGTCGCGCATGTAGATCTGGCCATCGATATCGCCCGCGATATCCAGCACATCGCGCGTCTTCATCGTGATCGGCCCGTCGCCCGAACCCTTGGCCTCGCCGCCGAGCGCCACCACCTCGTGCTCGAAGAAGTCCTGCCCATTCTTGGCCGCCTCGACGCCGCGATCGAGCAGCAGCTTCTCATCAACATCACCCGGATCGAACGTGATGAAGTGCTCGGCCAGCGCGTCGCGGAACTGATCGATCTCCGCCTGTACGTCGGGCATGCCCACCACGTGGCTCATCGGGAAGCTCGGGTACACCGTCTTCAGGTCGGGACGCGTGACCAGGCGGAACATCGTGCGCTCGGTCGTCTCATGCCGGCCGCGGCTCACGATGTAAAACTTGCTCCCCGGCACCGCCTGACTCATCAGCTCGGTCGCCAGGATCTCTTCCTCGCGCCACACCATCAGGTCCTTCAAGTTCGCGTCGATCACGTGCTCGCCGTGCAGCCGCTCGTGCACAACCTCGATGTTGTCGACGAGGCAGATAAACAGATCGGGCTTGAACGCCTGGATCTGATCGAAGTCGAACGCGCTGAAGAGCCCGTGCCGCCAGCGGAACGTCGCGTGCGTGTTGACGATCACGTTGTCGACACCCTGCGCGCCCATGATCGCGTCCTTGAACGCGGCCCGCCGCAGCGAGTTCAGCCGGCTCAACGGCAGATCCAAAATCCGCCCCGGCTTCACGTCCCGGGCCTCCTGATACATCAGGTCGCCGATGTGGAACACCTCCACCGGCTCACCCTGCTCACCCGCGAACGCCCGCACGGCCTCCAGGTACTGCTTCTTGTCCATCCCAACCTGACCCGTCACGATCGCACGCATGCATCAACCTCCGCCAGAGAACCGTTGTCCAGCGATAGTACGTTGGATCCCGGCCGCAGGCCGAATTCCAGCAAACCCGCGACCTCAACACTCGACGACCATCAGACGACACAAACACCGCGCTTTCGTGGGAAACGACACAACACTCGGAGCGCATGAGGCGATTGTGTGTCGCCTTTGCCCGATGTTGCGACGTTCGAGACGCTCCGGTAGAGTCCTCGAAGCGAACACACCCACGCCGGAGCCCTTTGCATGAAACAGACCCACCCCGCTCTCGCCCTCGCTTTGCTGTCGGGAATGGCATTTGCCCTCACCGGTTGCCATGGCAAGGCGAACAAAGGCCTCGGTTCCTACACGGAACTTGTCGATGAGGCTGCAGCGGCAGGAATACAGATCAAGAAATCACTCGATGACTACAACAAACCCGACGCCACCGAAGAACAAAGGAAACGAGCAAGAAATCGGATCATTGACAATGGCATCATGCTCATCACCAATGACTTCGCCCGCCGCTTCGACCGAACCGACCAAACGAAGAAGTGGCTCGACTTCGGAGCAAACTCGGTCGCGATCGGGCTCAACACCGCCGGCGCCGTCCTGACGCCCGCGACGACCGTCCGCATCCTCTCCGCGCTCTCAGCGGGCGTCCTCGCGACAAACGCCGCTTCAAACGAGACCTTCTTCTTCGACGCAGGCATCGAGGTCATCCTGAGCAAGATGGAGGCGTCTCGCGAACGCATCGAAACAAGGCTCTTCGCCGGGCGTGCTCTCCCGACCAGCGAGTACGGCATGGGTCAGGCCCTGGTCGACCTCGGAAAGTACTACCGGGCTGGCACGATCACCGGAGCGTTTGCGTCGGTGAGCACGGACGCCGGCAAGGAGAAGGCCGAAGCCGAGGAAAAGGAAGGCCGGCGTCTTGAAGACGCGGCCGCACGCATCAACCGGATTTTGACTGATTACGACGCGTGGCTCAAGTGGCTCCAGACCGCCGACAATGGGCAATACCTGCGAGAGTGGTACCGATTTTCCGCCTTATTCTTCGCGGTTCCCGATGATTCACAAGCCGACTTCATCTGGGGTGTCGTCCGAGAGCGTGCACAAATCGGGCTCACCAGCCAACAGCTCGCTACCACATTCCCGCAGGGTATCCCAAACTCACCAGCGGTGATTGCAGGATTGAACCAACAAGACCTGCAAGCGCTCATCGAACGCTTCTACGCGATGATTAAGGAAGACACCCCTGCCAACAAGATTGTGCTTGCCCGAGGGATGGCCCGGCTTAAGGAACCCGTTCCAACACGCTGATCCATCAGATAACACCGCATCGACGCTTTACCGAGACACCGGAGAACGTGCCATGGCCGAAAACACAGACCCCTGCGTGCCCGACTATGCCATCCTTACCGCGAACAAAACAATACTGAATCGGTACTTCCATGACGTACCGCCGGACAAAGGACGCATGATCGTGGCGTCCGAATCCAACGAGCCCAGTGTCAAGCGTGTTGAGCTGGATGCCGAGACAGACGGCGAGGTCACCATCATCGCAAAGCACGACGCTGCACGGTGGAAGGGTGCGCTCGACAGGGCAGCCACCTGCACGTAGCTTGCTCGTTCTCAACGATCTACCTGAACACCACCGTCCGCCGACCCGAGATCAGCACCCGATCGTCAAGGTGAAGCCGCACCGCCTCCGCGAGCACCACGCGCTCCAGGTCCCGCCCCTTCCGCACCATCTCGCCCACGGCATCCCGGTGGCTCACACGCGTCGTCTGCTGCGCGATGATCGGCCCCTCATCCAGCTCGTCCGTCACGTAGTGGCTCGTCGCGCCGATCAGCTTCACGCCACGCTCGAACGCCTGGTGGTACGGCCTCGCGCCCGCAAACGCCGGCAGGAAGCTGTGGTGGATGTTGATCACGCAGTCGCGGTAGCGGGCGACCGCCGCCGCGCTCAGGATCTGCATGTACCGCGCGAGCACGACCACCTCGGCACCAGCACTTTCTACCGCACCGAGCACGCGGGACTCCTGCGCCGCCTTGCCTCCCTCGCCGATCGGCTCGTGCACAAACGGCACCCCCGCCTGCTCGGCAAGCCCACGCCCCGTCTCATGGTTGCTGACCACAACCGCGATCTCGCCGCCAACGAACTCCCCGTTCATCGACCGCCAGAGCAGGTCGCTCAGGCAGTGCGTCTCCTTGCTGCAAAGCACGGCGACGCGCCGGGGCTGCGCGCCCGCCCACCGCAGCCGATACGAGATCGACAACGCCGAGACCGCCGGCTCCAGAGCAGAGACGAACGCCTGCTCGGCCTGGCCCGCAGCCGGCTCGAACTCGATACGCATAAAGAATCGCCGGGTATCAGGATCGGTGTGCTGATCGGCGTCGAGGATGTTGCCGCCGGTCTCGGCGATCAGGCCCGCAACCCGCGCGACAACGCCCCTCGCATCGGGGCACTCGATCAGCAAACGAGACGTCGTCATCACCCGTTGATTACCCGTTGATCACTCATCGATCCGGCAGATCAGATGCCCATCGCCCGGACCATCGCGGCGCCCATGTCCGCGGGGCTCTCGGCGACCGCGATCCCTGCGGAAGTCATCGCCTCGATCTTGCTCTCCGCCGTGCCCTTGCCGCCCGCCTCGATGATCGCGCCGGCATGGCCCATCCGCTTGCCGGGGGGCGCCGTGCGGCCCGCGATAAACCCGGCGACAGGCTTCGAGACCTTGTCCTTCACGTACGCCGCCGCCGCCTCTTCGTCCGTGCCGCCGATCTCGCCGATCATCATGATGCCGTGGGTATCCGGATCGTTCTCGAAGAGCTCGATCGCATCGATGTGGTTCATCCCGCGCACCGGGTCGCCGCCGATGCCGATGCACGTCGACTGCGCGAGCCCCAGGTTCGACGTCTGCCACACCGCCTCGTACGTCAGCGTGCCCGATCGGCTCACGATGCCGACAGCCTTGCCCGTCTTCGCCTCGCTCACGTGCGTGTGGATGTAGCCCGGCATGATGCCGATCTTGCACCCCGCGTTTGTGTAGGGGTCCTCGCCCGACTCCCCCGAGCCCGTCTTCGGGCCCGGCGTGATCACGCCCGGACAGTTCGGCCCGATCAGCGTGATCTTCTTTGAAGGGTCCCGCACCGCGTTCATCTCGTCGAGCACCGCCCGTACCCGCACCATGTCCTGCACCGGGATCCCCTCGGTCACCGCGCAGATCAGCTTGATGCCAGCGTCAGCCGCCTCCAAGATCGCATCACCAGCGAACGGCGGCGGAACGAAGATCATCGTCGCGTCCGCCCCGACACCCTTCACGGTCGCCTCGACCGTATCGAAAATCGGCAGCCCGTTCGCGTCCTTGGTCCCGCCCTTGCCGGGCGTCACACCGCCGACCACATTCGTCCCGTACCGGTGGCACCCGCGCGTGTGCACCGCCCCAAACGAGCCCGTGATCCCCTGACAGATCACCTTCGTCGATGCGTTCACGAGTACGGCCATGCGATGCTCCTTGCACCGGGCAGGAAGACGACCCGCGACCGGTGCCGGCAGGATAGCAGCCGCACCACTTGCCCGCCCTCAAGCCCCGCAGCACCAGGCCGACCGAGCGCCCGCCGGCTCAGCACCCCGCGTTGAAGTTCTGCACCCACGACCCGAAGTCCTGCGGCGTGCACAGCCCGTCGCCGTTCTGATCGCACGCCGGCGCACCCGCGTTAAACGCCTGCACCCACGCGCCGAAGTCCTGCGGAGTGACCAGCCCGTCGCCGTTCGTGTCGGCGCGGCACTGGTCAACGAGGTCCACCCGGATGATCGCACGCCCGAGCGAGCCGCTGCGGCCCTCCAGCGCCGCGTTCACCAACGCCTGACCCTCGTCGTTGATGTCCACCCCGCCGCTGAAGCCCGTGATCGTCCCAAGGCCCGCGTCGGTGTCCACCTGCGTGCCGACAGCCGCGATCTCCAACAGATCCTCGCCATCGCCCACAAACACCGCCTGCTCACCCGCCGCATTGAACGCGCGGAACACGATCCATCCATCGCTGTTGATCCGCGGGTTGAAGAGCGCGATGTCGCTCACGACGCCGTCGTCTTCATCGGCGTACACCGTGATGGTCGTCCCAGCACTAAACGAAGAATCAACACCAACGATCTCGTAGCCCCCGCTCGTGAACGTGTTCACAGCGACCCGACCCGAATCGTTGATATCAACGCCATTGAGGAATCCGGTGAACGTATCGCCAGAAGGCGAGGCGTCCCCATCGAGCACCGCGTCGGTGAACGCGCCGGTTTCATCAAACACAAAGATGCCGTCCGCGGCACCCGCACGGTTCGCACGGGCCGCGATGAGTCGCGAGTCGTTCCACCCAAGCGTGCTGCCAAGAAACGTAAACGGCAGCGAATCATCCACCGCCACCGGCGTGAAGCTCGTGCCGCTGTAGATCCCGAGCGCGTCGTTGAGGGCGAAGCCCGCCCGCGTCGCGATGTCGCCCGCCTCGTTGATCGTCGGCGTCCCCCAGCCGCTCGCGCCGAGCGGGTTGGTCGTCAGCCGGCTCGTCACGCCCGACGACAGCTCGTGCGTCCACACGCCCCAGTTCAGCGGGTCCGGGTCGAGCGTTGAGACGCGCCACACCACGGTGCCCGCGTCGTTCAGGTTCGGATCGCTCGTTGAAAAGAACGGAGCCGTCACGCTCTGCCCGTTCACCCAGATCACCTTGTCGATATTCGCGTCGAAGTAGCTGAACGTCACGTCGCCGTTGTTGTTGATCCGCGGCGTCACATTTGTCATCTGGCTGAGCGGCGGCAGCATGAACCCGGGACCATCAAACACGCCCCGCGCTAGCACCTCATAGCCGGCCACCGACTGCGGCAGCTGCCCCAGCGCGGGCGAGCCAGCTAGCACACACCCCGTCACACCTGCAACACTCGCAACGCATCCACGCACCATCGGCTTCATCCTCCGCACAGACCGGACATGCTCGAGCCGGACCCTTACACAGAATGTACCAGCGCGGGCCCACCGAGCCGAGCACTTTCCGCGAATCGGGCCCTACCGCTCGCTCGCTGCCGGCTGCTTGTACACCTCACCCGCCTTCATCACGAACACGACGTCCTCCATCGCCTCCGCGTCGCTCAGCGGGTCGCCGATCACCGCGATGATGTCCGCCACCATGCCCGCCTCGAGCGTGCCGACGTTGTCCAGGCCGCACAGGTCCGCCGCGTTGATCGTCGCGGTCTTGATCGCTTCGTTCATGGGCATGCCGGCCTCGTTCATATAGACAAATTCCAGCCAGTTCGTCCCGTGCGCACCCACGCCCACGTCGGTGCCGAACGCGATGTTCACGCCCGCCTCGTACGCCCGGCCGAAGCTGCCCTGGATCTGAGGGCCCACCGCCGCCGCCTTCTCGCGGATCGCCGGGTTGAACCACTCGGGCTCAGCGCTCTTCTCAGCGACAAACTTGCCCGCGTGGATCGTGGGCACCAGGTACGCGCCCGTCTCGACGAACAGGTCGATCGCTTCGTCGTCGAGATACGTCCCGTGCTCGATCGAATCGACACCGCCGCGCAGCGCCGCCTTGATGCCATCGGCGCCGTGCGCGTGAGCCGCAACCTTCCGGCCCATCATCCGCGCGCTCTCAACGACCGCCTCGATCTCGTCGGCAAACATCTGCTGGTCCGTGCCCGCCGCGGTGTTGCTCAAGACGCCGCCGGTCGCCGTGATCTTGATCAGATCGCTCCCCCGCTTCACCCGCTCACGCACCGCCTTGCGCATCTCCGCCACGCCGTCCGCCACGCCCTCCATCGGCCCGACCTCGGGCCGCAGGTAGGGCTGCAGCCCGTTCGTCGGGTCCGCGTGACCGCCCGTGACAGCGATGCTCTTGCCCGCCGCCAGGATCCGCGGCCCAACGATCTGCCCCGCGTTGATCCGGTCACGCAACGCGTAGATGTCCTCGCCGAGGCTGCCGACGTTCCGCACCGTGGTGAACCCCGCCATCAGCGTGCGCTCCGCGTAGATCGTCCCGTCGATCGCGCTGTGCGCCATCGTCTCGGTCAGCGTCCGGCGGAGCCTGATCGACATCGGCGGCAGCTCGTGCGTCAGATGCGTGTGACAGTCGATCAGACCCGGCATCACAAAGGCGTCCGTCAGATCGATGTGACGCGTCGGCGTCTGCCCCGGGGCCGCGTCGATCATGACCAGCCCGTTCACCACACGCTCGATCGCGCCATCAACGATGATGATCGACGATTCGCCCATGGGCTCCTCGCCCGGCACAGCGAGCACCTGCCCGCAATGCAGCACGACCCGCGTCGGCCCATCGTCCTGCCCCAGCGCCGGCACCGCCGGCACCGCAGTCGCCAGAACCGCCCAACCCGCCGTCGCCACCATCGACCGTGTGAAACGCATCGCCCGCTCCTCATTGCTGAACACGCCGCAGCCTACACCAAGCCCGACCCGCGACGACAGCCCGGCACCCTACACTTGTTGCAACAATGTCCTCACTCCGAGAGCAGATCGGCAAGCAGCAGCCCTTCGACGACCCGCACGAAGAGGCCTACCTCAACATCATCCGCACCGCAGCCATCTTCGGCGGCGAGTTCAAACGCCTCTTCAAACGCCACGGCCTCGGTGAATCGGGCTACAACGTCCTCCGCATGCTCCGGGCCGCGGGCGATGCCGGCAAGACCTGGACCGAAATCTGCAGCGAGCTCGTCGTCCCCGCCCCCGACGCCACTCGCATCGTCACGCGGCTCGAAACCGCCGGCCTCGCCACCCGCAGCCGATCCATCGACGACCGACGCGTCATCCGCGTCTTCATCACCCCCGCGGGCCGATCAGCCGTCGACGAGCTCGAAGCCCCCATCCGCCGGCTCCACCTCGCCCAGCTCGGCCACCTGAGCCCCGCAGATCTCGAGAGGCTCAGCCGAGCCCTCGAACGCGCCCGCGCGCCGTCCGAAGAAGGCCTCCGGCCCGAGTAAGCCCCTCCGCAACTACACAGCCGCCGATACCGGCAGTCACGGGATATGTGTATCCGTTGCTTGGTTGCCACAATCGAAAATCAAGAGAAAGTCGTTTGAACAAGAATATACTTGTTGCAACAATTGTTTTCTCCCTCGACCGATGACCGATACCGGCACACACCGCCAAGGAGACGCAAAGTGATCCAGACACGCACCGCCGCCGGCCGGGGAACCACCGATCTCGGCTGGCTCGACTCACGACACACCTTCGCCTTCGGACGCGGCATCCCCGACCGGTCCGAGCCGCACACCATGGGCTTCCGAAACCTCCGCGTCATCAACGACGACCGCGTCGCACCGGGCCAGGGCTTCGGCACCCACGGCCACGACAACATGGAGATCATCTCCTTCGTCATCGACGGCGCCCTCGAGCATAAAGACAGCATGGGCACCACCCAGACCATCCACCCGGGCGACTTCCAGCTCACCACCGCCGGCAGCGGCATCACGCACTCGGAATATAACCCCAGCGCCGACAAGCCCATGCGCTTCGTCCAGATCTGGATCATCCCAAACGAGCAGGACGTCACGCCACACTACGACCACCTGCCACATGATGCCGAAGCTTCGCGCAACGCGCTCCGCCTCGTGGCGAGCCCCACCGGCGCCGACGGGTCGATGACGATGCACGCCGACGCGCGCATCTACGTCAGCCAACTCGACGAGGGCGCCGAGGTCTCGCACGCCATCCCCGGCGGCCGGGCCGCCTGGGTCCAGGTCACCCGCGGCACCGTCCGCGTGCGTTCCCATGAAGGCGACCACGTCCTCAGCGAAGGCGACGGCATCGCGCTCACCGACGAAGACCGTGTCACCGTCGCCGCCACCACCGGAGCAGAGGTCCTGCTCTTCGATCTCGCCTGATTCAATCCCAAGCACCAAGGAGAACACCCGTGTCCATCACCGACAGCGTTCACGACATCATCAGCATGATGAAGGCCGGCGACATCATCGGCGCATTCGAGAAGCACTACGCCGACAACATCAGCATGCAGGAGAACAACGAGCCGCCCACCGAGGGCAAGGCTGCCAACCTCGAGCGAGAGCACCAGTTCGTCAACAGCATCAAGGAGTTCAAGGGGATCTGGTTCGACAACGTCGCCGTCAACGAAGCAGAAGGCACCGCCTTTATCGAGTACGGCTTCAACTTCATCAATACCGACGACCAGGACATCACCTACCAGCAGATCACGCGCCAGACTTGGCAAGACGGCAAGGTCGTCAGCGAACGCTTCTACCATGGGTGAGGTCGTCTGTTGAAGCGCGGCGAGGAAAGGTGATGCCTATCCGTCTCGCTTCTTCCCGGGCCGCATCGCACCCGCCCGTGTGATGGCGCGCTTGCCGAACCGGTCATTGATCGCATCGAACGCCGCGTCCACATCGCGGCGTTTTTCTTGCGCTCCCGCATCGTCAAAGAGCCCCGCCTGATCGGGCTCGCCCTCGCCCGAGAGCTGGCTCGTGCTCACACCGATCAGGCGAACAGGCCGGAACGCCGCGCTCGCCCACCCGTCAAAGAGCTCACGAGCCGCTTCATAGATCGCCTGTGTCTCGTTCGTCGATCGCCCGAGCGTGTGGGCCCGCGTGATGGTCTGAAAGTCGCCGAAGCGGATCTTGACGGTCACCGTCTTCGCACGTCGGCCTTTCGCGCGCAGCCGCCGACTGACCTGCTCCGACTGATCGAGCATGACCGATCGCACGTCGTCGGGCTCGGTCAGGTCCTCGCCGAACGTCTGCTCGTGGCCCACGCTCTTCGCGACCCGATCGGGCACGACCGGCCGATCGTCGATCCCGTGCGAGAGCTGATGGATGCGCTCGCCGAACGACCCGAGCGCGGTCACGATCGCCTCAGCCGGCATCTTCCTTAGATCACCGATCGTGCGCACGCCCAGCCGCGCGAGCCGCTTCTCCGCCGAGCCGCCCACGCCGAAGATCCGCGTCACCGGCAGCGGATCAAGCGTCCGCTGAACCCTGTCCGAGTGGATCACGGTCAGCCCATCGGGCTTGTCCATATCGCTCGCGAGCTTGGCCAGAAACTTGTTCGGCGCGACCCCCACGCTCACCGTCAGCCCAACCTCCGCCAGCACACGCTCGCGGATCGCCCGCGCGATGCTCACCGCGTCGCCAAGAGCTCGCAGCGAGCCGGTGACATCCAGGAACGCCTCATCGATCGACAGCGGCTGCACCAGCGGCGTGAACGACTCGAAGATCGCAAAGACCGCCGAGCTCGATCGCTTGTATTCGTCGTACGTCCCGCGGACCACGATCGCGTGCGGGCAGAGCCGGCGGGCCGTCACCATCGGCATCGCGCTCCGGCAGCCGGACTCCCGCGCCTCGTAGCTCGCCGCGGTCACCACCCCCCGCCTGCCCGACCCACCCACGAGCACCGGCTTGCCGCGGAGCGACGGATCATCCCGCTGCGCAACCGATGCGAAGAACGCATCAAGGTCCGCATGGAGTATCGACCGCGCCGCTGCCATCGTGTTTCACGACCTCGGAGGCAGATCCTCGTACCCGCCGCCGGGCGTGCCGTCACCGGCATCATTCTGATCATCGATCCGCGCCTCGTTCGACGCCTCGCTGATCAGGTTGTGCAGCTCGCCCTCGGGCATGCCCAGCTGGTCGGCTAGGTCGCTCACGACCTTCATGTACGCCAGCCGGAGCCCGGCCAGGATCGTGACCAGCTGATCGCGGTTCTCGCCCGTGAGGCGCTGGCTGCCCGCGACCTCGACAGCCGTCAGCAGCTCCGCGCCGTGCTCGGCGCCCCACGCGGCGTAGGGATCATTGGGCCGGAGCTCATCGGGCACTTCCGAGCCCTCCGCCAGCCTCGCCGCGAACACGATCGCCGGCTTGAACCGCTCGCTCACACCACGGATCGACGCCTCGAAGTCACTCATGCCCAAAGCCTAGGACGGCCCCGCCGCCGCCCGGCCCCGGTTCTCACAATCGCCGCACGCTCGACGCCGGGTCGCGGCTCGCACTCGCCGTCGCCGACGGGTCGATGATCTGGCTCGGGTCTGCCGGCAGCAGCACGCGGAACGTCGCGCCCCCCCGCTTGGTCTCATCGACCCACACCTCGCCCCGGTGATCCTCGATGATCCGCTTCGTCACCGCGAGCCCGAGCCCGGTGCCGCGCATGCCCTTGGTCGTGTGGAAGGGCTCGAAGATCCACTCCCGTCGCTGCAGCTCGATGCCCGGGCCGTTGTCGATCACCTGGATCTCGACCTCGGCAGAACCCGTCCGCGCGATGCGCGAGCCGGTCTTGTGCCCGTCACCCACCGGCCGACCCTTCGGGAAGTACTCCACGCTCACCGTCACCGTACCCGACTTGGGCTCGACCGCCTCCACCGCGTTCGTCATCAGGTTCATCATCGCCTGATGCATCAGGTGCGGGTCCATCGGCAAGGGCGGGATGTCCGGATCGACATCGACCAGCAGCACCACCTGCCGAGTCGTGCACAAACCTTCGAGCAGCTGCGCACAATCATCGAGCAGCGGCCCCAGCTTCGTCAGCTCGATCTCGATGTTCCGCTGCCGGCTGAACGCGAGCATGTTGAGCGTCAGCCCCATGATCCGATCAAGGTTTCGCTTCAGAATCCCCCAGCCGCCCTTGCTGATCTTCAGGTCGTCCTTGCGAAGGCCCATCTCGACCACGTCCGCCCCGCCGCGCAGGCCCTGCAGGATGTTCTTGATCGAGTGCGACAGGCTCGCGACCGTCTCGCCGATGACCGCCAACCGCTCCTTGTGGATCTGGTCGCCGGTCAGCTCCAGGTTCGCCATCGCGAGCCCCGCCTGCTGACCCACGGCGTTCAAGAGCGCCAGCTGCTCCGCCGTAAACGTGTAGTTGATGATCGAGCTGTCGATGTAGATCGCGCCGAAGACCCGGTCGCGGAACGCGATGGGCGCGCACATCGCGCTGCGGATGCCGAACTGCTGCACGCTGTCGCCGGCTTTGAAGCGGGGGTCCGCCATCGCGTTCGAGCTGAGCACGGCCTCGCGCTTCGCCATCGCGTGCTGCAGGATCGTGCTGCTGATCTTGATCTTCTTGTCTTCCGGGTCCGTCGGCTCAGCCATGAACTTCACCGCCACCGGCTTCGGCGAGTGGTACTTGTCGGGCGTGATCATCACCACGCCCCGCTCGGGCTCAAACTGGTCGAATACCGTCTCAAGGACCTCGGCCAGCAGCTCCTGCTCGTCGATGGCGTCCGTCGCGATCGACGACACGCGGTAGAGCATTTTCAAATGCTCGTTCGCCGCCAGGCGGGGCTCGGGCTCGGCCAGCATCACCGAGTCCTCGTTGCTCGCGAGCGTCCTTTCGATATCCGCGTCGATCTCATCCGCCCGCGCCACCTCGACGATCTCCGAGTCCGGGTCGGACTCGATCCCGCCGAAGGCGAGCACGGTCGAGCCAACACGGATCGAGTCGCCGAGCCGAAGCCGCACGCGCGACGCGATCTGCTTCCCGTTCACCCATGTGCCGTTGTGGCTCTTCAGATCGCGCACGTACCACGACCCGCCGTCGGGCGTGAGCTCCGCGTGCCGACGGCTCACCGTGTTGTCCGTCAGCGGCAGCGCCTCGCTCGACCGCCCGATCAGCTGCGGCTCGTTGTCCGGCAGGCTGAACTGCTTGCCCTTCTGCGGGCCCTGAACAACGGTGAGGAGGAGCATGGAAGGATCTTAGTGGTCCCACCGACGCAGATATGCGGCAAGGCTCTCCGTGCGCCGGCGAGGATCAGCCTGCACAACCAACGGCCAGCGCTTGGTGAACCGCCACCAAGCCGCGATTTCACGCCTGCCCTGCTGCTTGCCGAAGAACCAGCGGTACAACGCCTCATCAAACACATCGTGAGTAGCCGCGGGCTCGCCGCATGCCAGCCGCCGCATCAAGTTCCGAGCCATGAGTGGATCCCGAACCAAAGGACCGTTTGGAACAGTTCGAGACGGATCAGCGGTACGCTGAAACTCGCTCGGCACCTCGATCCACGGCGCTGCGAGCCAGAGCCCGGCGGTCGGAACACCACCCAAGGCACCACGCTCCTGCACCCGCGGCACAACCCATACCCCATAGCCGCCGAGCATCATCATCACCAGAAACGCGCCCGCTGCCCCCCACCGCCGCCGCGTCCGCGTCAGGTGCCCCGGCTTCGCATGAGCCCTGCCGCACTCCGGGCATTCGACCGGCGCATCGCTCGCACCCGACATGTCATACCAGCACCGCCGGCACCGCTTCCGCCCACGCGGGCGATCCCAGAAAAGCGCCCAGGCCACGCCGATACACGCCATCAGCGCCACCACATACCCCGACCAGTGCCAGATCCATTCGGGCATGAAATGAGTTTACAGCCCGCGCCCGATCAGCTGCGGCTCGTTGTCCGGCAGACTGAACTGCTTGCCCTTCTGCGGACCCTGAACAACGGTGAGGAGGAGCATGAGCGAAGTCTATCGCGCAGCATCGCGATTGAAATCGATCCGAACTGGGAGCTCTCGGTTAAGAGTCCCAAGCTCTTCAAACGCACCGAAGATTGCTCCACTCTCAGCGCCATCCATGAACGCCCGCCCCCGTTCGACCGCACCGGGCGGGTAGGCCACGACCCATTCTGCCAAAGCACCACGCTGGGTGTCTACAAGCTGGCACACAAGAACATCGGGCGGTACGCCATCGCGAAACCCGCGATCCTGTACGATCCCCGCCTCGACATCAGGCCCGTGCAGCGGGTCATGAGCGATCCAGTTCCACTCTGTAGCACCATCTATGGTCTCAAACGATAGGAAAAGTCCATCCGGCAAGAGATCCACTGGCCGATAGATAAGCCGCCATCGTGCCGGATCTATCCCCGACAGCATGTAGTCCATCGGGAACATCCCCTGAGACCACGCAACCATCTGGACACACGAGCTCATTCGAACCAGATCATCAACGAGCCGGATCGAAGCCTCGTCTGTCAACCCATCCGGCAGCCGTCGGCCCGTGAGTAACTCCATGCGAAGCTGATTCGCGATGCTCTTTGAACTCCATACCGATAGCCCACCCTCAATCAAGTCGAGCCAATGCCACGACACCCACGCGGTCACAGGACCTACTTGATCAGCTCGATCCAACACGACGGTGGTCAGACCATCAGCGTTGATGAGCCGCCCGCCAGAAGGACTAACTCGGGCAAACTCCGCGTCACCAAGCCAAGGCGAAGCAGCGAACAAACCCAATGTCGGAGCCAGCCCCCACCTACCTTCATCCTGCACCCGCGGCACCACCCACAGCCCATACCCACCGACGACCATCACCAACCCGAGCACAGCCGCCCGCCCCCACCGCCGCCGCGTCCGCGTCAGGTGCCTCGGCTTCGCATGAGCCCGGCCGCACTCCGGGCACTCGACCGGCGCATCGCTCGCGCCCGACATGTCATACCAGCACCGCCGGCACCGCCTCTGCCCACGCGGGCGATCCCAGAAGAGCGCCCACACCACGCCGACACACGCCATCAGCGCCACCGCGTACCCAGACCAGTGCCAGATCCACTCGGGCATGACGCGAGTCTACCCAATGTCGGCTTTGCTTCCTACGCCTTCAGCGCCAGCGAGCAGAACAGCTCAACGCCCGTCGCGATAGCGTCGTCGTTGAAATCGAACTGCGGCGTGTGCAGCTCCGGATAGTGGTCCTCACCCCTCGGCTTCAATCCCATAAAGAAGAAGCACGCGGGCACGTGGTGGCCGTAGTAGCTGAAGTCCTCGCCGCCCATCACGGGCTGCTCGGCCAGCATCACCCGCTCGGCCCCGAGCGCCCCGCGCGCGATCTCCATGGCACGCTCGGTCAGCGCCTCGTCGTTCCGCGTGACCGGGTAGCCCTCGCGCCAGGCGATGTGCGCCTCGCAGCCGTGGGCCCTCGCGGTCAGATCCGCGATCTCGCGGACGCGCTTCTCGAGCCGCTCGCGCACTTCCGGCAGCAGCGCGCGGGTGGTCCCCTCGAGCTCGACTTCTTCCGGGATGATGTTGTCGACCGTGCCGCCGGTGATCCGGCCGACCGTGCAGACGCCGGCCTCCAGAGGCCCCGTGCTCCGGCTCACGACCGTCTGCAGCGCCATCACGATCGCGCTCGCCGCCACGACCGGGTCCCGGCACTCGTGGGGCCACGCCGCGTGGCCGCCCTTGCCCCGAACCGTGATCAGAAACTCATCGGTCGACGCCATCAGCGGCCCGCCGCGCGTCGAGACGGTGCCGACCTCCATCGCCGGCCAGCCGTGCTGCCCGAAGATGCACCCGACCGGCGCGCCAAGACCGCCGCCGGACTCGCCGGCGAGCGCCCCCTCGTCGCACATCATCGCCCCGCCGCCGCCGCCTTCTTCGGCAGGCTGAAACAGGAACAGCACCGGCCTCGGCCTGTGCTCGGTCTGGCTGAGCACGCGCGCCGCGCCCAGCAGCATCGCCGTGTGCCCGTCGTGCCCGCAGGCGTGCATCACGCCCGCGCTCGTGCTCGCGTAGTCAGCACCGGTTTTCTCGATGATCGGGAGCGCGTCCATGTCAGCACGCAGCGCCACAGCGGTCGCGTCCGTCTGCACCGTCGCCGGCAGATACCCGAGCACGCCCGTGCCCTTCGCGTACCCGCCCTTGCACTCGATGCCAAGCCGCGACAGCTCATCGAGCACGGCGCGGCTCGTGCGCGATTCTTCGAACATCAGCTCCGGGTGCGCGTGCAGGTCACGGCGGATCTCCGTGATCGCTCCCACTTCACCCTCGATCGTGCTCCGCAGGTCGGTCATGGTCGTCGTCATAGCATCGATGCTAGGGAGCAGCCGATCCGGACGCCGCCCGCCGGCGCACTCGGCGATTACAGGCCCAGCACCTCGCGCGCGAGGCCCTCGGCCGCATCGGCCGATTCGAGCACCTCCGACCAATCGGGGATGTACGCATCCGGCGCATCTCCCGCCAGGAGCGCGGCGGAGGCTTCGGCCGCGAGCGTCGGCCGAAGCGGCGCGAGCCCCGCAGAGCCGCCCAGCAGCAGACGCTCCCCGTCATCGCTCAGCACAAACTCGATGAGCGCCCGGGCCTCGGCCTCGTTCGGACCGCCCGAGACCCGCCCGATCGTGCTCGGAAGCGTCACCGGACCGAACGCCGACAGCGGCGGCACCGTCTCGGGCGAACGCGGCGCACTAACTCCACCGCCAACGCCGATCTCGTTCACCTCCCATATCCACGCCACTCCGTTCTCGCCCACGCCGGCGGCACCCGTTGACGTGATGCCAACGTCGATCTCCCCGGTGCCGACCGCGCGGACCACGGCCTCTTCCGACTCGAACAGCCGCAGCCCGTTCTGCTCCATCGCCGAGAGCCACGATCGCACCGGCGCATCGCCCCACAGGCCGACGAGCACCGCAAGATGCGCGAGCGCATCGCCCTCGGTCGGTCTCGCCATGCCGATGCGCCCCGACCAGCGCGGCTCGGCCAGATCGCGGAGCGTCCGAGGCGGGCTCTCGACCTCGCGCCCGACCGCGAGCACGCGGTACCGGAGACCGAAGCCGTACCACGTGTCGTCCGCGGCCCGGTGCACCGTGGGCCAGCCGCCGCCGAAGTCCGCCTGCGCATCGCTCGCGACAAACACGCCGAGCGCCGATGACGGCGCGAGCCCCGCCGTCGCGAGCGGATCCGCGGACCACCACACGTCGGCACGCGGCGAAGCCGCTTCCCCAACGAGCCTGTCGGCCAGCGCCCCGCCGTCGCCCGAAACCAGCAGCACCTCGACGCCCGACCGCTGCTCGAAGACGCCCGCGATCGATCGCGCCTGTGCATCGCTCGACGCCGCGTAGACCACGACCCGGCCGACCGGCGCTGGAGCAACGTCGCCGCGCGCCGAAGCATCGGCACGATCATCGTCCGCCCCGCACCCGGCGAGCGAAAGCATGCCCCCAGCGGTCAGCAGCCAGACCAGCACGCCCCGAGACTTCCGCACGCTATTGATCTGCGTCATCTGCACCACCCGAGTCTGCCGAATCATCCGAATCACTCGCGGCTTCACGCTCGAGCGCGCCGAAGTACCGCTGCACCGCCGACTCGTAGGCCCTCGGCACACGCATCGACTCGATCGCGTCCGACGCCGAAGCAGAGGCCGACTCCGCCGCCGCCGCGAACGCCGCTCGGCTCTCGCCGCGCACCTGGCTCTCGTAGACCAGCGTCGACCCGATGATCGGTCCGTTCTGGTCTTTCATCGGGGCTTTCGCGGCTGATGACGAGAAACGCTGCCCGCTGTCCTCGCTCTCGGTATCGACGCCGGACGCCGAGCCGGGTTGCCGGCCGCCGCGCCCCCACCGGTCGCTCCCGCGCATGCTGCTCGATGCCAAGCTTCCCCCGAGCTGCCCCTGCTGCGCCTGCACCTGCTGCATCATCGCTTGCATGCTCGCCATGTCCTGCGAGAGCATCTCCATCGCCGAGAGCTGATCGCCCAGCTCACCCATCGCGCCCGCCATCATCTGACTGTTGCCGGGCTGCCCGCCGGACTGGCCAGACGGCTGGCCCGCAGCCGAGACCGCGTCGGCCATCTGCGACGTCGCGTTGCTCATGCCCGTTGCCGAGTCGGAGGCCTGCTGCTGGGCATCCGCCATCTGCTGGAGTTGCTGCCGCTGCGCATCGCTCAAGCCCTCCATCGAGTCGAGGGCCTCGCGGAGCGCATCGGGATCGCCCGCGAGCCGCGCCGCGTCTTCGGCCGAAAGCCCTGCTTCGCGTAGCGCCTGCTCAAGCTCACCGCGACGCTCGCTCAGCTCCTCGAGCTGCTCGGACAGGCTCCGGAGCTGCGACTCGAGCTGCTGCCTCTCGCCATCTGTCATCGAGCCTTCTTCAAGCTTCTTTCTGAGCTCGGCGAGCGCGTCCTGCGCATCGGCAAACTCGCCCCGGGCGAGCGCTCGGGCGAGGTCCTCCGCCGGCCCGGGGCCGGGCTGCCGCAGCCTCTGCAGGTTTTTCTCGAGAGCTTCCCGCGCCCGCTGCTCCGAGCCGGCCATCTGCTCCGCAAGCTCGTCGCCGAGCTTGGTGAGCTTCTTCACCGCGGCCGCCCGGATCTCCTCGGCCGACTGATCCGCCGCAGTGTCCGCGTCGCCCTCCGCGTCGGCATCGTCGAGACCCAGGTCAAGACCGAGCCGCTCGGCTTCGTCCTTGAGCCGCGCTGTGGCATCATCAACGTCCGCCCGGGCCTGCACGACCGCCTGCTGCCCGCCATCGATCACCGGCTCGGGCGCGAACCAAGCCGAGAGATCGGGAACGGGCAGCGCCACGGCAACCGCGAGCACGCCCCACGCCGCCACCGGCACGGGCCACCCGCGCGGCGCCGCCACGGGCATCGCCCGCCCAAGATCGACATCCGCTGCCGTGCGCTCGGCCTGCGCGACCGCCGCACGGGACCACGCGTCTTCGGCGCTCGAGACGCTCAGCGCCGTGCTCAACGCCTCGTTCAGCCCGGCACGATCGTCAACACGGCGCGCCACCGCCTCGCCACGCTGCACCCGCGCCACGCTGATGACCAAGGCGGCGAAGATCGCAGCACCGGCGCCGATCGCCATCAAAACGCCCCACGCCGAGGGCGACCAGATCACCGACGATGCCAGCCTCCAGCCCAGCAGCATCGCCGCCGCGACCGAGAGCAGCACGGCCGACGTCCGGAGCCAGTCGCCCAGCACCAGCCGCCACCACGCCCGCCTGACCACCCGCTCGATCGTCCGCATGACACGCTCCTGCTCGCGATACCGACCATCATCGAGCGCTATCGACCCAAACCAGACGCCCCCAACGAGACGACCCAATCTAGACGACCCAGCCCATCAACCGGTTCGCCCGGGACCCGCCTCCTGATGCCGGCAGTCTACCGGAACCCGGTCCGCACGACCCAAACAGCACGCTGATACACACGCGATCGCGTCATACGCCGGCCCGCCCTCCGTACGCTGCCGCGTGATGACACGCCTCGCCGCGATGCTGCTGGGGCCCGACGCGGGCCGCCGGGTCACGCCGATCGTTTCGGCGCACGCTGTCGCCGCAGCCGCCTTCGGCATGGGCCTGGGCCTGCCGATCACGCCGATGGAGCTCGCGGGTGTCCCGCTGATCGTGATCGCGATCGTCCGGCTCCGATCGCACGCCGTCGATGTGCTGGCTGCTGCACGCTCGCCGTTCGCCGTCGCGCTGCTCGCGTGGCTCGCCTGGGCGTTCATCGCGCTCGCGTGGTCTCCCGACCGCCCTCATGGGCTCGACGAGCTCGCCAGCGCACGATGGCTCTGGCTCCTGATCGCGCTCGCGCCCTATTCGGCGATGGTCAGGCCGACGATGATCGGCATCGCCGCGGGCTTTGTGCTGATGCACGCGTCCCAAGCCGTGCAGCTCGCGGGCCAGTCGCTCGGGATCGAGGCGCTGACCTTCGGGCATCTGCCGGACCGCGTCTCGGGCTGGTCGGAGCCGGCCGTGGCGGGCTCGCTGCTCTGCGCGGTCTTCGGGCTGCACCTGCCGCGTGCGCTCTTCGCTTCGAACGCGTGGCGGACGCGAATCCTCGCTGTGCTCGCGCTCGTCGGCCTCATCGCCACCGGTACGCGCGGCGCGTGGATCGTCGCCGCGATCATGCTGGGCACAGCCGCTACGCTGCGCGTCGTCTCGGGCATCCGATCCTCAGCCAGCAAGCGCCCCGCGATCATCGCGTGCGCTCTCGCGCTCGCGGTGGGCGCGGTCGTCACCATCGGGCTCGGCAGCAGGATCGCGTCGCGCGTCGATGAAGCGAGGTCCGAGATCGCGGCCGCGCTCGACGAGGGTAATTACCACACGAGCACCGGCGGCAGGATCATCATGCTCTCGTGGGCGATCGAAGCGGTGCGCGACCGGCCGATCTCGGGCGTCGGCACCGGCGGCTACGAGGCGTGGGTCAACGCGCAGCAGGCCGAGCGCGGCATCGACCCCACTTCGCAGCGCGTGCTCGCGCACGCGCACAACGCCTACCTGCACATCGCCGCCGTGCAGGGCGCCGTCGGGGTCATGCTGATGCTCTCGGCCGCGGCGTTTGCCTTGCGGAATGCTTGGCCGACGAGACTTCAGGACGCCGGCACGGCCGCCGCGATCACGGGCATGCTGCTCATCGCGATGTTCGACGCGGTGCACATCAACGCGCAGACGTCTGCTCTGCTCATGACCCTGGCGACGATGGCCCTGGCCCGCCGGAGACGGGCGGAGAAGCCGGACCAGTCACCCCCGCCGACGCCGGCGTAAAGCCGCCGTGCGCATCGGACCAGGGCACGCGGTCGGCATCGACCAGCCGATCGATCGCCGCAAACCTCGCGTCCCACTCAGCATCGATGGGCTCGGCGTCGGGCCCGTCGGCCGGCATCGCCTGGCCGCTCGCATCCCTCACCAGCACCCGCTTCGGCCCGCCGTCGCGCTCGACGGTAATCAGATCCGCGCTGCCGATCGGGGAGCGATCGACATACGTCTCGACGCCGTCGTCGTACAGAGCCGTATAGCTCACGATCCGCTCGCCCGAGAGCGTGATGATGCGCTGCACGCGCACCTCGGTCGGCCGGCCGCCCTCCAGCGGGTCGCTGCAGCCAGCCATCAACAGAGCCGAGGCGATCAGCGCCGCGGCGCCGCCTCTACTCATCGCTGATCACGCGCGGCCCCTCTTTGCCCGCCACGCGCTCCATCACCCCGTCGCCCTTCTTTTCGTACTTCGTAAACCCGAGCCGCTCGAGGTTCTTGTTGCTCAGCACCGACTTCTCTTTCAGTGGCGACCACTTGCCCGCCACGTTCGGCGCAACGATCGCCCGCCGGCACGGCTTGCCCGTCTCGGGGTGCTCCGTCAGCGCGTCGTCCTTCATCGCCTGCACCCACTCGAAACGCTCGCCCGTCGGCTCGCCCTTCGAATCCAGCACCTCGTACTCGTACGTCGGCATGCTTCGCTCCGCCTTCTACCCGAAGGTCCGACCGCTCTCGGGGTCCATCATCCGCCACCCGAGGTCTCGGCACAGCCTCGCGAGCACGGGCCACGCCGTGTCCTCCTCGACAACCGTCACCATCAGCTGGCTCAGCACCTCGGCCGCCGTCGGCATATCCACGACGAGCCCCGGCCCATGCAGCGTCGTCGTGCCCAGCGCCGTGCCCTCCGAACCGTCGGGCGAGACGTTGAAAGGCTGGAGCGTGCCGATCACCCGCCGCGGCGAGCCAAGCTCCGCCATGCCGGCACCGGCGTCGTCCGCGTCTTCTGGCTGAAATAGAACGATCTGGCGGCTCGGCACGAACCATGATTCGCCGGCCGACCCGCCGCATCCACATCCGGCCCGCATCGCGTGAAGCAGGGCAGGGCCGCGGACCTCCGACATCACACCGCGAGCCCCGCCGACCAACCCACAGATCAGCCGCGCCGATCAGCCTCGACGCTTCGCCATCAGCTCCGCAGCAATCTCGATCAGAGCGCTGAGCGGCACCGGCTTGATCAGGTACGCGTCAACGCCAAGCGCCTCGGCGTACTCCTGATGCCGTTTGCCCTCGTTCGCCGTCACCATGATGACAACCGGGCTCTCCGCGCGGCCCTTGATCTTCTCGAGCGCCAGAAACCCGCTCCGACCCGGGAGCATCATGTCGAGCACGACCAACGCCGGCGGATCGTCCGACCGGCAGATCTCTACCGCGTCGTTCCCGTTGTCGCAGCTCTCGACCTCGGCGCCCTCGGCCAGCATCGCCGCCTCGAACGACTCGCGCACATCCCGGTCGTCGTCGACGATCAGAACCGGGACGTCTTCCAGCCGATCGGTCATCGTGTCAGCACCCATCGCTCATGCTCCCGTGTCGAAATCGTCGACCCTTCGCGCGACACCGGCTGTCTCTCCACCAACCGCCAGCGCCGTCGTTCCGCCAGTATGCCCCAACGGGGCACCCGCTTCAATCCGCATGCTCGCAAGCCATCCGTGAAGACGCCAGGCAACACGCTGCTACACCGCGATTCGCCCGCCGCCGCGGCCCGGTTCCCGCGAACGTGCCACACGGGCCGGCCCGAGAACACCCCCGCACGTGCTGCATACAGCGGTTCATACAGACTTCCGCCCGAAACACTCCCGCCAGAAAGAGCGGCATGAGGCGAGTGAGCCTCAGGACGACTCGAGCCGATCGGAGCCGCGCCGAGCCAGCTCGGCCGCGTCGCGGTCGCTCTGCTCGACGATCGCTTCGACATCGTCGGCCGACATCCAGGGCAGAGCACCCAGCTTCTCACGGAGCTCCGGCGGGAAGCCCGTGCCCTCCCGCTCCCACTTGGGCCGGCTCTTCCACACGCGGTGCATCCAGAAATACTGATCCGGCGCCCGACGGATCAGCTGCTCGAGCTCCCGGCGGTAGCGCGCGGTGATGTAAAACGCCGGGTCGGGCTGGTCCGCCCAGTCTTCGGGCCTGATCGCCGAGATCATCTGGCACCGGTACGCGAGCTCGTCAACGCGCCTGCCGAACGAGCCGTCGTGGATCGCATCGATGCCGAGCGAGCGGTCGCCCGGCTCGCGGAGCGATCCACCAACAACCGCTGTCGCGTTCGTCCGCAGGAGCACCGCCGCGACGGAGCGGTACGAGCTCGTGAGCCTGCCGAAAAACGGCACAAACTCGCCCCGCTCGCCCGCGTTCTGATCCGCGACGATCGCCGGGATCGCCCCGCCGTTCACGATCGCCGGCAGGCGGCGCATCGCGCCGAACTTATCGACCAAGCGCATCCCGGTCCGCGCCCGCACCTCCCGCATCCACGCGTCCAGCGGCGCGAGATCGAGCGGGCGGTACAGCGCATCCACCGGCACGCCCAGCACCGCGAGCGACTGACCAACCATCTCCCAGTTGCCGATGTGCGCCGTCACGCACACCGCCGGCCGGCCGTCGAGCACGTCGTCCAGCCCCGGAAAGATCGTCTCAAACGTCTGATGCCGGTACCACGCGCCGCCGTTCATAAACCGGGGCGAACGCACCACCTCGACCGCGAGCCGGCCCAGGTGCTCCCACACCCGATCGGCGCACCGCTGCACCTCGTCGTCGGACCACTCCGGAAACGCGAAAGCAATCCGCGATTTGGTCTGCTCCCGGCGACGCCGGTTCAGACCGCTCGACGCGAACCGCCCTCCGAGCGACGCCATGATCGCCTCGGCGCTCTCAAGCCGGGGGATGCTCAGAAGCCCGAGCGCCGACCGGATCGCCAGGCCGAGCGGCGCCTGCACCGCCGATGGCATCGAGCGTTTCAGCCGGCCGCCCACCCAGACGCCCAGCCGCTCAGCGGATCGCCGACTGCACCCGCCCGATCAGCGTGTACAGGCGGTTCTCGTTCAGCACCGGCACGCTCGTCCGCGCCGCCTGATCCAGCAGGTCGTTGTACCGCTTCAGCTCCGCTTCTTTGCGGATGTACTGCTCGACCAGCGCGATCGGCGAGGTTACGCCCGGCTGGGGCGGGAGCACCGGCGGCGCACCCAGCACCAGGAAGTCCACGTCGCCAGTGAACTCCTGCGTCGTCCGGCCGCCCCACTCTTCAACGAGCGCCTCGATCTCCGCACGCTCCGCCGGCGTCGCCTGGCGGTCACCATTTGTATCAAAGTTGCCCGCGACCAAGAACACGTACACCTTGTCAGGGTCGTACAGCGCGTTCGCGATCACGTCGCCCCGCACCACCGGGTTGCCCTGCAGCTCGCGGAGCACCCGGCACCGGCTGCTGGTCTCGCCAACGTTCACCACCTCCACCGACGCCTTGCCCCTCGGCAGCTCGCCGGTCTCTTCGTCCACCCGGATCTGCGCCGCGTCGGCGTACACCTCGAACGTCATGCCGAGCACCACATTCTGCCGCCGGCCCTGGCTGATAAATACCTCGTTCCGCGCAGGGTTGGTGTTCACGACCGTGCCGTCGACGAGCGTCGATTCGTCCTTGGGCGTCAGCGCCGAGCCGCGCACCTGCTCACGAAGGCTCGAGACTTCGTCCTCGAGGATCAGGTTGCGCTGCTGCAGGCCGCTGATCTGCTGCTGCAGCGCCCGCTCGCTCTCCTCGGCGGATGCGCGCGTCGCCGACAGCTCCTGAGCGTAGCGGTCCTCGACGCCGTCGAGCCCGTCGCGGTACCGCTGCGCGTCGGCCTGCATCTCGTCGATCCGCGTCTGGAGCCGCGCGACCGTCTGCCTCTGCGACTGCTCGAGCTCCTCGACCCGGTCGGTGTTCTCACGGAGCGTGCGGAGCGCATCGTCGCGGGCGTCGACCGCCGCATCGCGGGCCTGACGCGTCGACTCGTTCTCAGACCGCAGCCCGCGGATCACCGAGAGCAGGTCGCCCGCGTCGGCCCCCTCGATCGCCGACGACTTGGCCTCGAGCGCCGCGAACCGGTCGCGCCGGTTGCCCGTCACCTTGCTGTACGTCTGGTTGAGCTGGCTCGTGAGGTACCCCACAAGGCTCTGACCCTCGGCGCCTGCCGCCGCGAGGTCCGCCGCGATGTTCGGATCCGACCGCTCCGCCGACCGCACGATCTCTCGCACCGCCGCTTCCTGGTCGTTGAGCTGCTGCTGCAGCTTGCCGTTGTCAGAAAACTGCACCAGGAACGTGACGAACCCCGCCGCGGACAGCAGTCCGAGGAGGCTCACCGCGAAGATCATGCCGAAGCCCGCGCTGGTCCGTGCCGCCATTACATCTCACTCCACAGCCCGACGGCCTATCCGCCGGCGCACCGGGCCGATCGCCCGACGCATCACCAAAGACCGCCCTGCCTTCGAGTCCGATCGTGCCCGCCGCGGGTCCACGCCGCAGGCATCCCCAGCCAATCCCTCGGCCGGACCACCACGAGCCGGCCACGCGTCGCGGCCGCTCCTGTCGGAAGTCTACGAGTCTCGCCGCTCCCCATCCGAACGTCAAGTCCGAAGCCCCAGTCCGAAGCCCACGTCCGAAGCCCACGTCCAATGAGCAGACCCGATGAGCAGGCCCGGCCGGCCCGGACCGAAGACCCAACCATTCCTCACCCGCCGATTCGACCACGGACGGGAATAATCTGGAATGATCGGTCTATCGTCCCGAGATGGCACCCGCCGGCAGGCCCAAAGCGTTCGATGAGACCGCCGCCCTCGAAGCCGCGATGGCGGTCTTTTGGGACAAAGGCTACGACGGCACGAGCGTGGCGGACCTCGTCACCGCCATGGGTATCGGCCGACAATCGCTCTACGACACCTTCGGCGGCAAGCGAAACCTTTATCTGCGGGCCCTCCGCCACTATGGCGAGCGGGCCGTCGCCTCGACCCTCGATGTGCTCACAGGCCCCGGCGAGCCGATCGACCGCCTGAGGGCCGTCTTTCAGAACTGGGCCGAGGTCCAGGCCTGCCCCGACTGCAAGGGCTGCTTCATGGCCGGCGCCCTGGCCCAGCTCGACCGCAAGGACGCCGAGGTCTGTGCCTTGGTTGATGACCTCCAACAGAGCCTCATCGACGCCTTCGCCTCGGCGATCGCGCAAGCCCAATCCGTGCAGCAGCTTCGAGACGACATCGACCCCGCCGAGATGGCCGTGATGCTCACCGCCGTCGGCCATGGTCTCGCCCTCGCCGGCCGAGCCCCCTCCAACGGCACCACCATCCCAGCCGGAGTCCGGGCCACCCTCGCCCTGCTCGGAATCCCCATTCCTACGCTCTGAGGCGGCATCCAGAACGATTGTTCAAAAATATACCCCGACTCTGGAATGATCATTCCAGGTACCCGGTTCACCCCTTCGTCCTCTGGAACCACCACACGAAGGAGATCGAGCCATGTCCGGCAGCAGCAACTCTCAGACCGTCCTCATCACCGGCGCCTCAACCGGCTTCGGCCGTGACTCAGCCATCGAGCTCGCCCGCAAAGGCCACACCGTCTACGCCTCAATGCGAAACGTCGCCGGCAAGAACGCCGACCACGCAAAGCACCTGACCGACATCGCCACCAACGAGAACATCGGACTCAGTGTCATCGAGATCGACGTCACCGACGAGGGCCGGATCAACTCGGCCGTCGAGTCGATCGTCGCCAAGGAAGGCAAGCTCGACGCGGTCGTCAACAACGCCGGCATCTTCGGCATGGGGCTCACCGAGACCTACACGCTCGACCAGATGCGCTTCATGTACGAGACGAACGTGTTCGGCCCGATGGCCCTCGTCCGCGCCGCGCTGCCGAGCATGCGCACGAACAAGTCTGGCCTGTTCGTTCACATCACGAGCGCCGTCGGCCGGTTCACCGTGCCCGGCATGGGCCTCTACTCCAGCACCAAGTTCGCCCTCGAAGCACTCGGCGAGTCGCTCCGCTACGAGGGCTCTGCTATCGGCGTCGACAGCGTCATGATCGAGCCGGGAGCGTTCAAGACCGAGATCTTCGGCAAGGGGTACGACCCGGAAGAAACCGACCGCGCCGTGGACTACGGCGATATGGCCACGATCGGCGAGACCTTCGGCGGCAACCTCGCCGGCTACTTCGAGAGCGAGCACTACCAGGGACCGGATATCGTCGTCAGGGCCATTGTCGACGCGATCGAGGCCGAGCCCGGCACGCGCCCCCTGCGCATCCCCGTCGGCGCTGACACCGCGAGCGTCGCAACGCTGAACAGCCAAGCCCGAGAGCGCCAGCACGAGCTGCTCGAAGCCTTCGGCCTTCCGCAGTTCAAAGACCTCGCCTGACCAGCACGAACCAAAGCAGATAACCAAGACCCCCAACACCCGGCCGAGCCTGCATCCTGCTCGGCCGGGTGCTCTGCTGCGCGCACCTCGCCCGACGCCTCACACCCCGCGATCGCTCCCGCCCAGGCTCGCCAGCTCATCCGCGTACCGCTCGCGCAGCGGCTCGACCACCTCCGCGATAAACCGCTCGGTCTGCTCCACGCTCCGACCGACGTACTTCATCGGGTCCAGCAGCGCGTCCTCGGTCAGCAGGTGCGCGACCGGTGCGAACGCCGGGTCGCCGCGAAGCCACTCGATCAGGTCGTTGTCGAGGCCTTCCTGCTTCACACGGTGACCCGCGGCCTGCGCGTGCACGCGGATCTTCTCGTGCAGGTCCTGCCGATCCCCGCCCGCCTTCACGGCCTCCATCAGGATGTTCTCCGTCGCCAGGAACGGCAACTCCGCCATCAGGTTCTTGCGGACCATGGCTTCGTTGACAACCAAGCCGCTCGCGACCTGGTGCATCAGATCGAGGGCTCCATCGAGCGCAAGAAAGGCTTCGGGTAAGGACAACCTTCGATTGGAGGAGTCATCGAGCGTGCGCTCGAGCCACTGCGTGGCGGCCGTGTCGTAGGCGTTGCCGACGAGGTTCATGACGAAGCGCGTGAGGCCGCAGATCCGTTCACACTTCATCGGGTTCCGCTTGTAGGGCATGGCCGACGACCCGATCTGGTTCTTCCCGAACGGCTCGTCGATCTCCTTGCGGTTGGACAGCAGGCGGATATCGGTGGCGATCTTGTGGAGGACGGCGGCAAGGTTTGCAAGACCCGCGAGGACCCTCGCGTCAAAAGATCGGGGGTAGGTTTGGCCCGTTAGTGGAAAGCTGCGATACTCGATGATGGTCTGAAACGCGTGAGCACGAAGCTCCTCCACCGACATCGCTTCCCAACGCTCGGCACCCGCGACGTTTCCATACTGTCGCTGGCGTGCGGCTCGACGATCTCGCTCGGCGAGCAGTTGCGCATCGTTATCTGCTACCACGATGTCGCGCAGATCATCTACGTCTGGGTCAGACGGCAAGAGCCGGGCAATTGCCCTGGCTTCGAATGATTCGACCGCTTCGTGGGAGCCAAGCAATTGCAAAAAAGACGCTTGAGTACCCGTAGCACCACGAAAACCACGAAGCATGACCGTAACTGGATAGAGGTGAAGCGTCTCTTCAACTTCACACAACTCGCTCGCATACCCGACGAGTCTGCGACCAACTGTGACCGGCTGTGCCGTCTGATAGTGCGTGAATCCAAGCGTCGGAACATGCTTGTGCTTGTCGGCTTCAACGCCCAAAGCTGCTACCGCTCGCTCTCGCTTCTTCTCAATGAGCATGACCGAAGCATGAATCGCGAGCAGATCCGCGTTGCACACCACATCCTGGCTCGTGCACCCCAGATGGATGATCGGCTTCGCCTTCGGGCACGACTCGCCCAGGCAGTGCACGTGGGCCATGACATCGTGCCGAAGGTCACGCTCGATCTCGCTCGCCCGCGCGAGCTCCTCGTCCGTGATGCCCCGCTCAACGACGGCCCGCAGCTCCTCGACCTGCTCTTTGCTGACAAGAGGCGTATCCCGGTCCTTGGTCACCTCGTGCTGGGCCTCGGCGATCGCGAGCCAGATCCGGCGCCAGGTGTTGAACTTGTGCCGGGGCGACCAGATCTTGAGCATCTCGGGCGATGCGTTCCGCGAGGCCAGCGGGCTGGTGTACGTGTCGTTCGCGTTCGTGGTCATGCAGCACGATAGTGCGCGCACAAACAGCCCCGGCCGATTGTGCAGCCGGGGCTGAGTGCAGCTGCGAGCCGGCAAGGGGGGGAGCGCCTGGCCCGCGTCTTGGGGGGCTTGGTGCGGGGCTCTTCGCAGAACTCCCGCGGAAGCCTGGTGCCCGCCGACGAGCGTCAACCTGTGGAGACACGCTCGATCGATCGGGCGGGAAGTTCATTTCTCGATCCCGGAGTGGATCGACTCAGAACAGGCCCGCCTCGGCTCCGCAGGGAGCCGACTCAGATCAGGCCCGACTCGGTCCCGGACGGGGCCGACTCAGATCAGATCGCTTCTTTAAACGCCGCCGCCGGCTTGAACGAGCACGTCGTGCTCGCCGCGATCGTCATGGGCTGCTTCGTGGCCGGGTTGATCCCCTGCCGCTCGGCGCGGTGCTTCTTCTGGAACGTGCCGAAGCCCGTGATCGCGACCTTGTCCTTCTCGGCGACGCCGGCCTGGATCGCCGCCATCACCGCGTCCAAGGCTTTGCCGGCCTCGGCCTTGCTCGATTCCAGCTCGCTCGCGACGAGCTCGATCAGTTCACCCTTGTTCATCCGTGTGCCTCCTGCAACAACGCCCGCGGCATCCCGCCCGGACCACCGAAATATCGGCCCCGCCCGCCGAAAGACATGACAATCCCGCCCGCCGCCCGGCCCAGACCCAAACCCAGAACCAGCCCCAGACCAACACCCAGACCCCGGCCATACGCCGACATACACTCACTGCTATGAGCGATTCAGACCAAGCATTCGGCAGCGATCCGGCTTTCGGAGACCCCGCACTCGACGGATCCGGCCTCGACGGCTCCGGCGTGGCGTTCGGCACCGATGCGGGGCAGACCGCCGTGAAGGTCAGGCCCGAACCCAAGGCCGAGACCGACCGCGAGCAGCCCGTGCCCTGGAACGTCGTGCTGCTCGACGACGACGATCACAGCTACGAGTACGTCATCCGCATGGCCCAGCAGCTCTTCGGCATGACGCTCGAGCGCGCCTTCCAGCTCGCCAAGACCGTCGACGCCGAGGGGCGGGCCGTCTGCACCACCACGCACAAAGAGCTCGCCGAGCTGAAGCAGGAGCAGATCCACTGCTTCGGCCCCGACCCGCTGATGAGCGATTGCAAGGGCGCGATGAGCGCCGTCATCGAGCCGGCCCAAGGCGGAGACGAGTCCGGAAACGGGTCCGGCGACGACGCTGAAGACCAAGCCTGATCCCATGAGCGACAGCCGCCCGCTGGTCATCCAGACCGAAGACCTCGATGCCGAGGCCGCGGCCTGGCTCGGCGAACGCTGCAACCTCATCCGCTGCGACCTTGGCGACCCCGAGGCCGCCGTCCTGCTGCCCACCGCGAGCGCCCTCGTCGTGCGCACCTACACGCAAGTCGACGCCGACCTGCTCGCCCGCTGCCCGTCGCTCAAGGTCGTAGGCCGCGCCGGCGTAGGCCTCGATAACATCGATCTGGATGCTTGCCGAGCCCACGGCGTGCGGGTCGTGCACACGCCCGGCGCGAACACACAGGCCGTCGTCGAGTTTGTCACCGCCATGCTCTGCGACGGCCTCCGCCCCCGTTGCTTCCTCGATGCGCCGATGCAGTCGCTCGACGACTGGCAGTCGCTGCGCAAGGAGCTTGTCGCGCACCGACAGATCGGCGACCTCACGCTGGGAGTCATCGGCTTGGGCCGAATCGGGTCACGCGTCGCGCAGGTCGGCCAGGCCCTCGGCATGCGGGTGGTCTACTGCGACATCGAAGACAAAGGCTTCGATCCGCAACGCCTCACGCTCCCGCTCCTGTGCCAACAGGCCGACGTCATCAGCGTGCACGTCGACGGCCGACCCGACAACCGACGCATCATCGGCGCCGACGCCTTCGGCCGAATGAAGTCCGACGCCGTGTTCATCAACACCAGCCGGGGCATGGTCGTCGACGAAACGGCGTGCGCCGAGTTCATGATCAACCACCCGGCCGCGTGCGCGATGCTCGACGTGACCGACCCCGAGCCCTTCACCGAGACAAGCCCGCTGCTCGATATCGACAACGTTCACATCTCGCCGCACATCGCCGGCGCAACAGCCAGCGCGAAACGCGCCATGAGCTGGGTCGTGCGCGACGTCTGGCGCGTGCTCCAAGGCGAACAGCCCGAGCACGAAGCCTGATCCGCCCCAAAGCGTACACTCGCGCATGGCATCGCCCCACCCCATCCAGCTCGGCGTCAACATCGATCACGCCGCCACGCTCCGGCAGGCCCGCTACCGCGACGCCGACCCGGATCACGGCGAGCCCGACCCCGTCCGCGCCGCCCACGAGGCCGAGCTCGGCGGGGCCGACGGCATCACCGTGCACCTCCGCGAAGACCGCCGGCACATCATCGACCGCGACGTCGAGCTGCTCCGATCGCTCGTGCACGTCAAGCTCAACCTGGAGATGGCCGCCACCGATGAGATGATCGACATCGCCCGCCGCATCAAGCCCCACACGTCCATGCTCGTGCCCGAGGGGCGCAACGAGGTCACGACCGAGGGCGGGCTCGACGTGGCGGGCCAGCCGGAGCGCATGCGCGACGTCGTCGCGCGCCTCAAAGACGCGGGGCTGCTCGTCAGCGCGTTCATCGATGCCGAGCCGAAGCAGATCGAGGCGTGCGCCCAGCTCGGCTTCGATATCTGCGAGGTGCACACCGGTCCTTACGCGCACGCATGGGCCGCCGAAGGGGGCGACTTCCGCCGCGACCCGCTCCGCAACGAGCTCGCGCGGGTCGCCGGCGCCGGCGAGCTCATCCTGCAGGCCGGCATGCGCTTCAACGCGGGCCACGCGCTCAGCTACCACAACGTCGAGCCCGTCGCCGCGCTGCCCGGCATCGAAGAGCTGCACATCGGCCACGCGATCATCAGCCGAGCGATCTTCGTCGGGCTGCGAAGCGCCGTGCACGAAATGAAGGCGATCATGCGGCAGGCCGCCGCTCGCAGGCCGTGATGCGAGACTGACCAGCGCCGCGGCGTTTGGATGCCGCGCCTGTCGGTACCAACGGTGCGCTTCGCCGGTTTCCCTGTCATCTGAAAGAACTCTGGATCGCCGCTTGGGCGCGCAGCCGCTCTGGGATACAGTGGTCACACGATGGCCGAACGCGACGCACATCACGCCGATCCGGCCCGCATCCCGTCCCAACTCGCCGAGATCAAGCCCGCGACGACCTTCGCGCGTGCCGTCAGAATCCTCAACCATCTGCCGAACCTCGAAACCGGTCGGCCGGGGCGCGACGCCGCCGAGACCTTCAAGCTCAACCGGATGCGAGCCATGCTCGAACGGCTCGGCGATCCCCACGATGCGCTCACGCTCGTGCACATCGCCGGCAGCAAGGGCAAGGGATCGATCGCCGAGATGTGCACCGCTGCGCTCACCGGCTGCGGCTACGCCACCGGCATCCTCACCAGCCCCCACCTGGTCGATGTCCGCGAGCGCATCCGCATCGGCGACCGGATGATCCCCGAGGCCGATTTCGTGCGCGTCTTCAATAGATGCCTGCAGGCCGCCTCGGCGGTCCAGCCCGAGATGGGGCCCGCGTCGTATTTCGAGATGACCACGGCGATGGCGTTCGCCTATTTCCACGACGCGGCGGTCGATGCAGCGGTCATCGAGGTGGGCCTCGGCGGGCGGCTCGACGCGACCAACGTCATCACGCCCGCCGTCTCGATCATCGGCGCGATCCAGCTCGAGCACACCGAGATCCTCGGCGCGACGCCCGCCGAGATCGCCCGAGAGAAGGCCGGCATCCTCAAGCCCGGCGTCCCCGCTCTCACGATCAAGCAGGGCGACGCCGAGGCGCTCGCGGCGATCGAGGGCGTCGCCGCTTCGGAGAACGCCCCGCTAAGCGTCCTCGGCCGGGATATCGATTACACCCAACGCTTTGAGGCCGATCACGAGCTCGGCCCGCACATGCGCGTCGGCATCGGCGGCGACCGCGCAGCCTTCGAGCACATCGCCGTGCCACTCCCGGGAGAGCATCAGGCCCAAAACTGCGGGCTCGCGCTCGCGGCGATCGACGCCCTCATCGGCGTCGGCTTCGACGCGCCCGAGATCCGGGTCGCCGAGGGCCTCGCGCAGACTCGCCGCAGCGGCCGACTCGAAACCATCTGGCAGCGCCCGCGCGTCGTGATCGACGGGGCGCACAGCCCAGACTCCATCGCGTCACTCGTGAAAACAATCGGCGCGCACATCCACTACGACTCCATGGTCGTCGTCTTCGGCTGCGCAAGCGACAAGGACATCGACGCCATGCTCACCGGCATCGGACGCGGCGCCGACAAAATTATCATGACCCGTGCCGCGAGGAACCCGCGGTCCTGCGACCCCGCGATCCTCGCCGAGCGGTACGAGGAGCTCTGCGGCAAGACCGCCCAGGTCGAGCTGAGCGTCAAGGACGCGCTCAACACCGCCGCGCAGGCCGTCAGGCAGGACGACCTGATCTGCGTCACCGGCAGCTTCTACATCGCGGGCGAAGCCAAACGGCTTTTCAACGACAAGGCCGCGCACACCGTTACCGCCTGAGCGTGCCCGCACGCGAACGGATCGTCGCCGCAGCCTCGGTCTAGTCAGAGCTCGATTGCACCACGACCGGCGCCGCGACCCGGCGGGACCACCGGCGGGGCGGCCCCTCAAAGGACAACACGCCGTCGACCGAGCCGGGCGTCGTCAGAGGCCTGTCCGACCGCCAGAGCTGCACGAGCGCGCCGCGATCCCGGCTCAGGCCCGACATCAGCAACGAGAAGCCCCGCTCGGTCGGCTCGATCTCGAGCAGGTACACCCACGACGACGCACGCCCACCCACCCCCGACGCTGAAGCTGAAGCCGACGCCTCAGACGCGAGCTCCCGCAGCGACGCGTCGCCTGCGAAGACCGGGCCCAGCGTGACGGGCACCGCCGCGAGCGCGCTAGAAGCCTCGATGCCCTCCGCTTCACCCAGCAGCACCGCGACACGCGACACGCTCGGCGTCGTCGTGATCGTCTCGATCAGGCCCCGGCCCACGGACGGGTGGGGTGAGAACACCCTGATCAGAAGCCGGCCCTGCTCCGCCGCAGCGAGCGCCTCAGCCGGCGTGCTGATCGCCGTCGCATCGCCCGCCGTCCATCCGGGCGGCACCAGATCGGCGGCGTCATCGTTCGCAAGAGCGAACAAGGGCTCACCGGTCGAGGCGTCGATCCGCTCGGCGGACGCCGAGGCAGGGCCCGCCGGTGAACCGTCGGCCCGGCCGCCATGTGTCGTGGCACCGGCGCCGGTCGATGCCGGGGCCGCCGGGCTGGAGGGCCAGACCGAGTACAGGAGCGCCGACATCCCCGCGAGCAGGCACGCCGCGAGCACGCCGCCCACCCCGCGGGCCGACACCAGCCTGAGCCTGCGGTGGGTCGGCACCCGCCGGATGCTCGTGCGGACGCCCTGCGCGACACGCTCGCCGCTGCCGGTCGATTCGATCAGGTGCGCCAGATCCGCGTCGAGCTCGCCGGTCACGCCGCGAGCGACCGATGCACGCGCAAACACCGGGTCGCCCGGCAGCCCGATCAGACCCAGCTCGTTCGATAGCTCGCCGCGGTCGCCACGCATCGCGAACACCTGCTCGCTCAGCTCGGGATGAGACGCCAGAACCCCGACGATCTCGGCGGAATGATCGCCGGGGAGCTCGCCCTCGATAAACGCGAGAACGTCCGCCTCGGAGAGACCGCTCCGGGCGATCAGCGGCAGGATGGGAAGGTCGGGTCCGCTCATCGTGTCGTTCGCAGTGATCCTCTCAGGCGTTTGTCTCGGGGTACGTTTCGTCAGGTCTCAATGGCTCGATCGGAGAATCGCTTCATCGCTCGGAATCGGTGTCGGGCTCGTCGCTGCCCTCTTGCTGCGTGCCGGCCCGCGAGTTCCGCAGCTCCTCGATCTCTCGCCGGAGCGCCGCACGCGCCCGGAAGAGCCGGCTCTTGATCGTGCCCCGCGCAACGCCCAGCACCTCGGCGATACGCCCATAATCCAGGTCCTGAGCATCCCGGAGCAGCAAAATCCCCCGCTGATCGGGATCCAGACGGTCGAGGGCCACGAGCACATCCGCCCGGTCCTCGCGTGCTTGGACGCCCGGCTCCGGCTCCGGTTCCCCCGCCTGCACCATCTGGTTCCGGATCGACCGCGACCCCGACGCTCCTGCCCCGCCGATCGCCTCGTCGACCGACAGCATCCGCCGACGACGATCGCGGCGGATCCGGCTCACGCACGCGTTGTACGTGATCCGGAAGAGCCACGTCCCGAGCCTCGCCCGATCGTCAAACGTGTCAAACCGCTCGATCGCCCGGACGATCGCCTCGTGGCAGACCTCTCGGCCCAGGTCATCGGACCGCAGCGTGCGGGCCGCCAGGGAGCGCATCATCGGCTCATACGCCTCGATCACGGGCGTCCACGCGGCCTTCCGCTGGTCATCCGTGATCGCCGCGCGGATGCGAATCACCGCTTCGCGGTCGAAGGCGGCATCGGGCGATGGTCGGCGGTCGTCCGTCACGGCAGCGATCCTACCGCCGTCGTCGCCGCCCGCCGCATCGGCCGATCAGAGCGAGCCGGGCGCGTCGAAGGTCCCGGGCTTCACCTCGGGGTCGATCTCGATCGCCTCAAACGTGATCTCCTGCTCGAACCCGCCGCCCTTGATCAGCATGCGCGTCGGGAAGAGCAGGCCACCGAACTCTTCGTAGTCGAGCATCGCGGTCTCTTGCACGAACATGTCCGACCCCGGCTCGAGCCGCGTCTTCTGCAAACGCTGCAGCCCGGTCTCAACATTGAAGTACGACACCGACGCCGTGCCGGCCTCATCGACCAGCTCCACCGCGTAGTGAGGCTCGCCGTCGATCTGCTCGATGCCCGAATTGGTCGCGCTCGTGTAGCGCGTCCGCGGCTGGTACCGGGCGTGGAACGCCGCGTTCGACTTCAGCGACTCGGCCTGCTCGCCCGAGACGACCTGCGGCTCCTGGCCCGGCATCTGGTTCGCCCAGGCCTTCTCGCCGTCGGTCCCCTGCACGATGTTGCCCATGCCCGGGATCGTGATCGTGACGAGCTGGCTCGCCGGCGCAGCCGCGTCGATCGTCATCGTGCCGTTGATCTGCATCGCCGGCATGCTGAATGCGCCCTCCATCCGGAGCGACTGCATCTTCATCCCCTGCTCTTCGCCGCCGAGCGCTTCGACGTACGCCTCGAGCACCGCGAATCCGTCCGGCAGCGACTCGGCGGCCGCCGCCGGCTCCGACCCGCCGTCCTGCGCCGCAGCCGACGGAGCCAAGGCGAGCGACGCGCCGCAGATCAGCAGCATCCCAGAAACGCGGGGAAGGTCAGAAAGCATCGGGTCATCCTTTTGACGAAGCAGCGGTCCGGTCCGGGCTGCGCTCGCAGCCGCTGCTGCAAGTTTAGGACCCGCAAACCTCTGCACCGCTCCGGGGCCCGGCCGCGGCCGCAACAATCCGTCGATGTCCCACCCCGGCACCATCGACCCAGACCGCAAGGGCCCACCCAGGCCCGCCGACGTGGAGCCCCACGTCCGCCGTGCGCTCTCGCGCGGCGAGATCGCCTCGGTCAACCTGGCCGAAAGCCTCGCCGTCGAGTTTCATGTGCTTATCTCCCACGCCGCGCCGCTCGTCGGCGAGCCCGCAGCCCAACGCCTCGCCGAGGCCGCCCAACAGGGCATGGGCATCACCAAGCGTCACCGCCTCGCAGCCGAGCTCCTGCTCGAACGCTTCGGGCCCGGCGGCATCGAAAGCATCGCGGGCCACACCTCCGACACCGTGCGCGGCTGGGCCTGCGGCATGATCGGCCTCGCCCGCGGCTGGACGCTCGAGCAGAGGCTCACCGCGATCCGGCCCTTCGCCGACGACCCGCATCAGAACGTCCGCGAATGGGCGTGGATGGCCCTCCGCGAGCACATCATCAGCGAGCTGCCCGAAGCGATCGAACGCCTCGCCGACTGGTCAGCAAGCCATCGGCCCAACCTGCGACGATTCGCAGCGGAATCGACGAGGCCCCGCGGCGTCTGGTGTCAGCACATCGCCGCGCTCAAGCACGACCCCGAGCCGGGCCTGCCGCTCATCGAGCCCCTCCGATCAGACGACGAGAAGTACGTCCAAGACGCCGTCGGCAACTGGCTCAACGACGCCGGCAAGACCAACGCGGGCTGGGTCATGTCTGTGACCGGCCGATGGCTCGACGAGTCCGATACCCCCCAGACGCGCCGGATCGTCCGCCGGGCGCGGCGAAACCTCTGAGCCGCGACCGTGACCGGCTGCCCCTTCTGCGGCTACTCCTTCCGGGGGCTCTCACCCGATCGGTGCCCCGAGTGCGGCGAGCCCATCGAGCCGGCATCGCTCGACCGGGCCAGGCCCCGGGCTCTTGAGCGATGGGCCGTGGCAGGGATGTTTGTGTCGGGATTCGTGCTCTCGGCCACCGGCGTGCTGAGCATCGTGGGCATCCCGATGATCCTCGTCGGCATCGCCGTGCTCGGCACGCCCGGCGGCACGGGCCCGAGGTACCGCCGGTTCCTCGCGATCGCCGCCGTCACGAGCTGGCTGCCCGGCCTCATCGGCGGGATCGCCCTGCTCTGGTTTCTGCTTCGAAATGCCGGCCTGCTCCCATAGACTTGTCCAAGAGCACACGAAGGAACGCACCCATGAGCATCGCCGACCAGACAACAGAATTCGCCGCCGTCCCGGACTTCGACCTCGCCCGCGAGATCAGCCCGCGGCGCCACTCCACCGACTCGTCGGACGTCGCGGGCCTCGTCCGCGAGCAGCTCGACTACTTCGGCGTCGACCCCGACTCGCCCTACGGCCAGCGGCTCGCCCTCGTCGCCACGCACCTCTACTCCGGGCACGCCGACCTCAAGGAGCTCTACGAGCTGGGCGTCAAGGAGCTCGCCAACCTCCCCCGCGACGACCGGGTCCAGCGCTTCGCCGCTCAGAAGTTCATGGCGTATCAGCTCGCCAAGATGCTCGACACGCTCCAGCAGCACAGCCGCAAGACCTACCAGAGCGTGGTCAACGACCCGAGCAACCGCAGCCGCAAGGGCCCCTACCCGGTCTTCGATAACGTAACCGCGCTCTTCAGCGCGCAGCCCGTGATCACCCGCACCGCAACCTACATCTACGCCTGCGCCGAGTGGGTCGAGGACGCCTTCCAGGGCAAGGAGCTCATGCTCGAGATCTACTCGCGCCTGCTCAACCCCACCAACGTCGCGCTCGCCAACCACATCGTCGATGTCGAAGCCGGCGAACTCGCGCACGAATACTTCGCCTGGAACTTCAACTCGGGCATGGCCGCGGTCGACGGCATCCTCAGCCACCTCGTCGGCTACGAAGACGTCATCCTCACCAGCCGCAACGTCTACGGCGGCACCTACCAGCTCATGGTCGACTGGTTCGGCAAGCACTCCAACCTCAATGTCGGCATCGAGTTCTTCGACGGCTTCGACGAGGCCGCCTTCACCGAAGCCCTCGAGCGCACCAAAGCGAAGTACGCCGACCGCCTCGCGCAGGGCCGGCAGATCTACGTCTACGTCGAGAGCCCCTGCAACCCGCACGGCAACGTGCTCGACGTGCCCGCGATCTGCAAGAAGGCCCACGCCGAGAAGATGGTCGTCATGTGCGACTCCACCGTCGGCACGCCCTTCCTCCACCGCCCGCTCCGCAAGGAGGACCCCATGGAGCGGCCCGACTTCATCATCCACAGCTACACCAAGGACCTCTCGGGCCACGGCTCGACCACCGCCGGCGTCGTCATCGGCCGCAACGAACGCATGTTCATGGGCAAGCACGATGAGATGCAGGGCCTCGACGTCGACGGCTCCACACGCACCTTCACCGGCGAAGACACGCTCTTCTGGAACGTCTACTACATCAAGGGCGCGTTCCTCGATTCCGAAAAAGCCTTCGAAGTGCTCAACGGCATGCACACACTCGAGCTCCGCATGCTCCAGAAATGCATCAACACGCTCACCTTCTGCGAGTGGCTCGGCAGGCACCCGCAGATCAACGTGCACGGCCCCGCCAATCCGAACAACCCGACCGCGAAGATCGCCGAGAAGTGCCTCTACATGGGCCTGCCCGCGCCGCTGTTCACCTTTGACTTCGAGGGCGACGGCCCCAACTCGGGCAAGGGACCCATCTTCAGCCGCGGCGTGTTCAAGCGCTTCTTCGACACGCTCGACCCCGCGTTCGGCCACCAGGTCTCGCTGGGCCAGCCCAACACCGTCTGCCTCTGCCCCGCGATCACGAGCCACAGCGAGATGTCGCTCGACGCGCTCCGCGACGCGGGCATCGCGCTGACGACCACGCGCGTCGCCGTCGGCACCGAAGACCCGCGCACGCTCATCGTCCACCTGCTCAGCGCCGCCAGGCTCACGCTCGATACCGAGGTCGCCGGCTTCAGCGACGGCTTCCCGGGCTGCGACGAGATCGACGAGATCTACCAGCGCCGCTACAGCGAGGTCCACGCGAAGTACGCCAAGAGCCTGCCGACCTGCAGCGAGCTGATGAAGTGACGCCCGGTCGCCGGACCGACCGCCGCTGCGCCACCGCTCGACCGATCCCCGCCGCCGCGTGCGCGCTGCTGCTGCTCGCGCTCATGGCCGGCTGCTCGTCGAGGTACGCGATCACCGATCCCGCAACGGGCGATATCGGCCTCGCGCGGTCGTACGACCGGGACGGATCCGCCGTCAACTTCAAAGACCGGGTCACGCGGGAGCGACGGACGGTCGACACCCCCGAGATCACCGAGCTCGGCGAGCACGAGTACGACGCCCTGCTCGATACCCTGCGGGCCCAAGCCAACGAGGACCCCGACCAGTGACCGCCAAGCTGACCAAACAGCAGATCATGCAGCGTGTCCGCCGCGCCGACGCCCACGCTCGGCGGGGCGACCTGCGCTCGGCCGCGATCGACCTGCACCCGATCATGGACCAGGCGCAGGACATGCCCGATGTCGTGCTCTTCTGGGCCAACATCCGCGCCAAGCAGGGCCATTACATGGAGGCCGCCGAGTCCTTCCGCGCCCTGCTCAAGAAGCACCACGGCAACGCGCAGCTTCGGCAGAGCCTTGCGCTCTGCCTCCGCCGGGCCGGCAAGTACGACGAAGCGCTCCAGCAGATCGCCCGCATCAGGGAAAGCGACCCGTGGAACATCCCAGCGGTGCTCGCCGAGGTCGACACCTACGCAACCCTCGGCCGGCGCGATGAGGCCTTTGCGCTCCTCGACGATCTCGATGCGAACACCGACCACGGCTCGGCCGCCCCGGAAGACCTCGCCCGCATCAAGATCATCAGCCTGCGGATGCGGAACAACGCCTCCGAAGCGCCGCCGGCTATCGAGCTCGCAAAGGACGCCTCGCTCGCGCCAAACACGCGATCGAGCCTCGCCCAGCACGCGGGCATCGCGCTGCAGAAAGCCGGGCAGCACGACGAGGCCTGGCGTGCGATGGCAGACGCCAAGACCTATCGGCAGCTGCGGTTCAGCGCTGACGAGCACGAGACCCGCGTGACCAGATGCATCGAGTTCTGGCAGTCGGACGAGGCGGCCGACCTGCCAACATCCGCCGAAGACGGCAGCAAGCTGATCTTCATCGTCGGCATGCCCCGCTCGGGGACCTCGCTGCTCGAGCAGATGCTCGGGCGCCTGCCGGGCGTCGCGCCCATGGGCGAGCGGTCAGAGATCCTGCGAGCCGCCGGCGCGTTCTGGTCCCCGGCCAGACCCGATCTGCCCGCGCTCGTCGCCTCGGGCGAGCGCATGACGCAGAAAAACATGGACATGCTGATGCCCGACGTCGTCTCCACGCTCCGCGCCGCAGCCGCGGAACACGTCGAAGGTGAACCAGTCCGCATGATCGACAAGCAGGTTTTCAATTTCATGCACCTGCCGCTGATCGCCCGCATGCTCCCCGGCGCAAAGGTCCTCCACATCCGTCGGCACCCCTGCGATACCGCGGTCTCGTGCTTCAGCCAGTGGTTCAACCGGGAGCACCACTTCCTGAAAGACGAGGCCTCGCTCGGCGCGTACTACAAGCAGTACCTCCGTCTGATCGACGCCTGGCGCGAGCTGCCCGCGCCGGCACAGAGGCCCGAGATGATGGACGTGCACTACGAAGCGCTCGCCAGCGCACCCGAGCAGACGATGCGGCCGATCCTCGACTTCCTCGGGCTCGACTGGGACGACGCGGTGCTCAGCCCCGAGCAGTCGGACCGGATCGTCCGCACCGCGAGCCGCGACCAGGTCAGGGAAGCGATCAATACCGCCGCCGTCGGCCGGTGGAAGGACTACGAGCAGGAGCTCGAGCCCTTTATCGAGGCGCTGGGCCGCGACATCGTCGACGCCTACGACCCCGCGGCCGCGCCGTGACGCCGCCCAAGGCCGCACAGAAGTTCCAGCGAGGACAGCTGCTCCTCCAGCAGCGCGATATCCCCGGCGGCGTCAAGCTCATCAGGGAAGCGGCCGACGCCGGGCGATCGAGCGCAGAGCTCCAGCTCGCCGCCGCGCAGCGCCTGCACTCGCTCGGCCGCGTCGACGACGCCGGCGAGCTCTACCGCCGCGCCATCAAGCTCGATCACACGAGCCTCAACGCCCGCGTTGGACTGGGCCAGTGCCTCAAGGCCAAGGGCGACACCGAGGCGGCGCTCGAGATGTTCGACCGCGCCGTCGCGATGCAGCCCGAGTCGTTCTTCGCCGCCGCAAACCGCGCCGAGGCGCTCGTCGATCTCGGCGACGCCGGGCCCGCCCTTGAAGCGGTGTCGTCCCTCGAATCGCTCACCGGAGACGCCAACGCGCCGGCCACTATCGCGCTGCTCCGCGCCAGGCTCAGCCCCAAAGCGATCGAGCCCGACGAGGTCATCCCCCAGCTCGAGCACGCCAACGCCTCGCTGACCAAGCTCCCACCCCGGATGCGCGGCATGCTGCTCGGCGAACTCGGCCGCCTCCAAGAACGCCGCGAGCGCTACGACCGGGCGTTCGTCGCCTACGCCGAATCAAAGCGAGTCTTCAGGCCGCCCTGGGACCCGGATCAGCACGACGCGCGCATCGCCCAGCAGATTCACGCATGGACCAACGCGTGGGAGGCCGTCCCCGGGGCGACCGACCCGGGGCCCGAGATCGTCTTCATCCTCGGCATGCCCCGCTCGGGCACCACGCTCATCGAGCAGATGCTCACCCAGCTCGACGGCATCGTGCCCGGGGGTGAGCAGAGCGCGATCAGCCAGACCGTCGCGGGACACGAGACCCAGCCGCCCATGGTCCAGCCGCTGCTGACCGACCCGGCGTCGCTCGACCAGCGGGCCGTCGACCGCCTCGCAGCCGAGGCCGCCCGCTTCTATGCGCTCCGCATCAAGCGCAGCAAGACCGACGCATTCACCGACAAGCAGCCCGGCAACTACTTCTACATCCCGCTGATCCTCAAGCTGTTCCCGAGGGCGCGCATCGTTCACTGCGTGCGCGACGCCATGGACGTCTGCCTGTCCAACTTCGCCATCTCCTTCGCCAGGCCCCGACCCGAGACGCACGACCTGGCCCATCTCGGCCGCTACTACCTCGCGTATGAGCAGCTCGTCGAAGCCGCCCGCCCGCTCGCCGGCGACAGGATGACCGACGCCGTCTATGAAGATGTCGTCGCCGATACCGAGACGCACGCCAAGCGGCTCGTCGGCTTTCTCGGCAGACCCTGGGACGACCGCGTGCTCCGCTTCTACGAGTCCGACAGGACCGTCCGCACCGCGAGCCGCGAGC
>JBCBNT010000011.1:0-48563 GCA_039821685.1 Planctomycetota bacterium
ATCATCCGCGGCTACTTCGATCGCATGCGCGAGTATCGCGACGATCACTACGCGCTGCACAAAATCCGCACGCGCATCTCTTGGCTCGTTAAGCCTTTAAACAGCCGGCAGTCGTCAGCGAAGCCGCTGCAGCAGGCGATCGAAGTAGCCGCGGATGATCCGCGTCGCCTCCATGTCTGTCGGCTGGGGCGGCGGCCGGCCGGTGGTCTGAAGCGACCAGGCGTCCCGGAAGATCCACGGGCGGGCCAGCGCTCCCCGTCCGATCATCACGCCTGCGCAGCCTGTTTCCTGCATCATGTCGAGCGCGTCCGCCGCCGTGGTCACGTCGCCGTTGCCCAGCACGGGGATCCGGCCGGTCGTGTGCGCACCGACCGCGTCGACGACACGGCGGATGCCGTCACGCCGGCAGTCGCCCTTGAACCGCATCTCGGTCGTCCGGCCGTGCACGGTGATCGCGACGCAGCCGACGTCGGTGAGCTTGCACGCGAGTGTTTCGGCGCAGCGGTCGTCGACGGCGGCCTCGTCCCAGCCGAGCCGCATCTTTGCGGTGAGGGGGATGTGCTCAGGGAGTACCTTGCGGATCGCCTCGGCGATGCGCACGGCGCCGGGCACGTCGCACATCAGCTTGCTGCCGCCGTCTTTCTTGACGACCTTGTCGACCGGGCAGCCCATGTTGATGTCGACAACCGTCGCACCGTGATCGGCGGCCCAGATCGCGCCGTCCGCCATGAGCCCCGGGTCGGCCCCGTAGAGCTGCATGCCGATGGGCTTGTCGAACTCGTTGGTGCGGGCGAGGTCGAGGGATTCCTGGTTGCCCCGGAGCAGGCCGTGGGGGCTGAGCAGGTCGGTGCAGGCGAGCCCGACGCCGCCGAGCTCGCGGCAGGTGATGCGCCAGGCGAGATCGCAGTAGCCCGCCATGGGCGCGAGCATCAGGTTGCTCTCAAGACCAACCGGACCAATCTGGAGCGGGACGCCGATCACGACGGATTGTAGATTCGTGCAAGACGCGAACTCGAAACCGGATAGAGTCGCCGGCACATGTACCAGGCCCTCCTCACACGCCGCTACCTGACCAGCAAGGTCATGCCCCTGCTCGCCTCGGCGGCGGTCATGCTCTGCGTCGCGATGGAGCTGATCACCTGGTCGGTGATGGGGGGGTTCCTCAATCAGCTGATCGCCTCGGGGCGGTCGCTGATCGGCGATGTAGAGATCAGCCGGCCTCAGTCTGGCTTTCCGTACTACGACGAACTGATCGCCAGGCTCGAGGCGGACGACCTGATCGTCGCGGCCTCGCCGACCGTGGACGCGTACGGGCTGATCTCGCTGGGCGAGGGACAGACGTCGTTCTGCAACGTCAAAGGCATCGAGCCCGAGTCATTCGATGCGGTGACGGGCTTCCGGGAGTCGATCTACTGGAAGCCGATCGAAGAGCCGCTGCCGAAGGATGACGGCCGCGTCGATCCAAGGCTTTCGGAATCGAACGAGGACGTGTACCGCCAGCTGCAGACCTTCGGCGAGACGCTTGAGCCCCCCGAGCGGGCGGATCTGCCGCCGACGCCGCTAACGGTGCTGGGCCTCGAGGTGTTCAGCAAGCGAGGGCTCCGGACCGACACGGGCATCCTCGAGCGAGATGTGCTGACCCAGCGCGAGCTGACGGTGAACGTGCTTCCGACGGACCGCAGCGGCGGCTGGCTCGAGCCGGTGGCGAGGCGGTTTGTCGTCGCGAACGAGTTTGCCAGCGGCGTCTTCGAGATCGACTCGCGGACGCTGTACGTGCGGCTTGACGAGCTGCAGGACATGCTCCGGCTCGACGAGGCCGAGCGCGTCGAGCAGGGCGGGGTGCTCGAGCCGATCATCGATCCGGAGACCGGCGAGGTAACAGGCTTCGGCTCGCCCGAGTCGGTCGGCATCGACCCGGCCCGGGCGACGTCGGTCCTCGTGCGCGGCGCGGACGGCGCGGATATCGACGAGCTCCGCGAGCGGGTCGACGCGATCTACAGCGTCTTTGCAAACGAGACCGAGGGCGTGCCGCCGGCGGCGTTCGTCAACGTGCTGACGTGGGAAGACCGCAACGCGACGCTCATCGGTGCGATCAAAAAGGAAACGGCGCTCGTGCTCTTCATCTTCGGGATCATCAGCCTGACGAGCGTGTTCTTGGTGCTCGCGATCTTCTGGAGCATGGTGAGCGAGCGGACGAAGGACGTGGGCATTCTGCGTGCGATCGGCGCGAGCCGGCTGGGCGTGGCGTGGCTCTGGATCCGCTACGGCCTCGCGATCGGTGCGGTGGGCACGGCGATGGGCGTCGGGCTCGCGTTCGTTGTCATCACGAATATCAACGCGATTCACGACTGGATGGGCTCGGCGCTCGGCATGACGATCTGGGACCCGGCTGTGTACTACTTCACGACGATCCCCGAAGACTTCGACGCGGCGAAGGTTGCGATCGTGTCGGCGGCGGGGGTGCTGAGCTGCGTCATCGGCGCGGTGGTGCCCGCGGCGCGGGCGGCGAGGATGGACCCGGTGCGGGCGCTCCGGTTTGAATGAGCGGGCGATGATTGCAGCGACCAACATCTCGAAGACCTACCGCCTGGGCCGGGTCGAGGTGCCGGTGCTGCGCGGAGCGTCGGTCGCGGCCGACGACGGCGAGTGGGTCGCCGTGCTCGGCGCATCGGGCTCGGGAAAGAGCACGCTGCTGCACCTGCTCGGCGGGCTCGACCGGCCCGACCCGGGCTCGGGCGAGATCCGCTTCGGCGAGACAGTCCTCGGCTCGCTCGGCTCATCCGGGCTCGACCGCTTCCGCCGGACGCGTGTCGGGTTCGTGTTCCAGTTTTTCCACCTGCTGCCCGAGCTGACGGTGCTCGAGAACGTGCTGCTGGGCTCGATGGTCGGGCGCGGGCGGCTCGGGTTCGTGCGGGAGCGTGCGTCGCTGACCAAGCGTGCGGACGGGCTGATCGACGTGGTGGGCCTGTCGCACCGGCGGACGCACCGGCCCGCGGAGCTTTCGGGCGGCGAGCGGCAGCGCGTCGCGATCGCGCGGGCCCTGATGAACGATCCGCCCGTGGTCCTGGCCGACGAGCCCACGGGCAACCTCGATCAGGTAACCGGCGGCGGCGTGCTCGACGCGCTGTCGACACTTCGCGAATCGCCCGGCGGTGGCCGACCACGGACGATGATCATGGTCACGCACGACCCGGGCGTTGCCGAACGAGCGGATCGGGTTGTCCGGATTGCTGACGGCGTCGTGCAGGCCGAGCCGTCGCGGGCGGAAGCCCAAGCAGAGTGAGCAAAGGTCGAGAACCCTCTCGCGGCCTGCAACCGGCCTCGGGGCCCTATCCTGTGGGCAAGAGCAGACGCACCCGTGACGATACACGCCTCATCCATCGAGATTTCCGACTCGACGGCCGAGCTCCTCGGCCGGGCTGGTCGTCCGATCGAGGCCCGCGTCAGGCGGTTCGGCGAGGGACGGCGGGTCTGCTTCCTGCACGGGCTGGTCGGGCTCAACGACCATTGGGAAGAGTCTGCAAAGCTCGTCGCGGACCGTGCGGACTGCGTGCTCTTCCAGCTGCCTCTGCTGCAGCTCAAGGGCGGCGATTGCTCGATCGATGGCGTGGTTGAGCTGACCGCGGCGTACCTCCGAGAGCATCACGACGGGCCGGCGGTGCTCGTCGGCAACTCGTTCGGGGGGCACGTGGCGGTGCGCCTCGCGATCGAGACGCCCGAGCTCGTGTCCGGGCTGATACTGGCAGGCTCGAGCGGCGTGATCGAACGGACGCTCGTGCGTGAGGTGCAGCTCCGCCCGAGCCGCGACTGGCTCAGCGAGCGGCTGCGAGAGCTCTTTTACGACCAGTCGTGCGTGCGTGAGTCTGACCTCGATCGGGCCCACGCGGAGCTGAGCGTGCGGTCCGGAGCGAGGGCGATGATCAAGCTGAGCCGATCTGCCCGCAAAGACCATGTCGGGGCGAGGCTCGATCGGGTCCGGTGCCCTTCGCTGCTGGTGTGGGGCAGGCAGGATGTCGTCACGCCGCCCGAGGCGGCGGAGCAGTTCCACGCGTCGCTCCCCGACTCTCGGCTCGTCTGGTTTGACGATTGCGGTCACGTGCCGATGGTCGAAAGGTCCGAGCAGTTCGCGAGCGAGATGCGGTCGTTCCTCGATGAGCTCGCGGCGGAAGAGCGCCCGACGCGGTGAGGACGCCCCTCGACACCGCACGATTCACCTGGACGGCCGGCGTTGGGCTCGCTCTCACCGCCCGGATGGCCCGCCGCGTTTCCCGTGTTAGTGATATCGCGTGGTGGCGGCGGCATACGGCACGCGTGCAGCTCGCCCAGCTCCGGGCGGTGCTCGAAGCCTCGCAGCACACGCGGCTTGGCGAGCGGTTCGCGTTCGGCGATGCCCTGCGGTTCGAGGGCGCGGAGATGCTGCGGGCCTACCGCGACAGCATGCCGGTGCGCGATTACGAGGGCTACCGGTCGATGATCGAGGACGCCCGCGAGCGGGGCGAGCCCGACGTGTTCTGGCCCGGGCTCGTGCGGGACTACGCCCAGACGAGCGGGACGACCGCGGGCGACAAGTTCATGCCGATCACACGGGAGATGTTCAAGTCGAACTACCGGGCGAGCCTGGACATCTTCGCGAACCTGATGCGGTGGGGGATCAGCCTGCCCAGGTTGATGAGCGGCAAGTGCCTGTTTCTGGGCGGCTCGTCGGCCGTGACCGAGAACGAGCACGGCGTGCGGACGGGCGACCTTTCCGGGCTCGTCACGCCCCTGATCCGCTGGCCGATCTCCGAGGTGTACTCGCCGGGCCCTGACATCGCGCTCATGGACGACTGGACCGCCAAGATCGACGCGATGGCCGAGCGGGCGATCGACCAGGATGTGCGCATGATCAGCGGCATGCCGAGCTGGGCGGGCGTGCTGCTGCAGCGGGTCATCGATCTGGCGAACGAGCGAGGCCGACACGTGACGACGGTGCGTGAGGTCTGGCCCAACCTGAGTGTCTTCGTGCACGGCGGGGTGAAGTACGCGCCGTTCAAGCCGAGGCTGGCCGAACTCGTCTGCGGCGATCCTTCGGGCGACTTCCCGGCGAGGCTCGAGCTGTACCCCGCGAGCGAGGCATTCGTCGCGTTGCAAGACGAGCCCGGCGAACCGGGTCTGCGTCTCTGCGCCGATCACGGGAACTTCTTCGAGTTCGTGCCCGCCGAAGAGATCGACAGCGATACCCCGACCGCCCACGCGGCCTGGGAAGTCGAGAAGGGCCAGCGGTACGTCGTTGTGCTCACAACCTGCGCCGGGCTCTGCAGATATGTTCTGGGCGACGTGGTTGAGTTTGACACGATCCCGGGAGGCGTCGACGGCGTCGGCGGGGAGGGGCCCTGCCGGCTGCGGATCGTCGGGCGTCACCGGCTGTTCATCAACGCGTTCGGCGAGAACCTGATCGTTGAGCACATAGAGAACGCGGTGGCGGCGGCGGCGGGCGAGGTCGGGACGCGGATCGGGGAGTTCACCGCGGCGCCGGTCTACCCGTCGGGCGAGACCCGCGCGGGCCTGGAGCTCGCGATCGAGGCGGACCTCTCTGGCGATGCGCTTGTCCGCTTCCGGGAGGCGTTCGACGGCTCGCTCAAGCAGCAGAACGTCGACTACACGACGAAGAGAAAGGACTCGCTCGGGATGGCGCCGCCGACAATCACGCCGCTGCCCGAGGGCTCGTTTCACAGCTGGCTGGCGAGCCGCGGCAAGCTGGGCGGGCAGCACAAGTGCCCAAGGTGCGCCAACCACCGCGATTTCGTGGAGGGCGTGGTTGCCGTCGTTGGCATCGGTGCGGGGAGCTGAGCGGCGTGGCCGGCTACGACGATCTTGAGCGGATCCGCCGGCTCGAGCGGGATCTCGAGACGCTTTCGCGGATCTGCCGCGAGCAGCAGGCCGAGATCCGGCTTCTGCGGTCGCGTGTTGGTCAGCTGCGGGCGAGCCGGTGGCGTCGGCTCGGGCAGCGGCTCGGCCTTGCGATGACGCTCCCCTGGGAGGTGAGCGAGGGCGGCCGCGGGCAGCGGTGATTCTGGGTGTTCGTGCCCGCGTGCTCGCCGCCTTGGCCTGCGCAGCGATGCGGCTTGGCGAGGCGGCTCGGCGGCACTACAGTCATCGCTATGACGCTTGCCCTGATCGATCCGGCTCTCGAGTTCCTCCAGAGCTTCATGACCACGCAGCTCTTCGTGTCGGTCCACGTGCTGCTGATCGTGGTGCACGTCATCCTCGGGGCGGTGGCGTACTGTACCTACGGCGAACGCAAGGTCAGCGCATACATCCAAGACCGCATGGGCCCCAACCGCACGGGCTTCGACTTCGGGCTGCCGTTCTTGAAGTTCTTTAAGGGTGCATTGGGTCTGGGCCAGCCGCTGGCGGACGGGATCAAGTTCCTCCTGAAAGAGGACTACACGCCCCCGAGGGCGGACAAGGTCCTCTTCACGCTCGCGCCGGCGGTGGTCGTGATCCCGGCGATCCTCGGCTTCGTGATTATTCCGTGGGGCGGCTATTTCACCATGCCCCCGATCGGCGAGATCCCGGTGATCGGCGGCATCGGCGAGTATCTGTTCGGACCGATCGGCGGCGAGCGGGTGGTGGTCGCCGGCCTCGATGCCAACGTCGGCATCGTGTACCTGCTGGCGATCGCATCGCTCGGTGTGTATGGCGTCGTGCTCGGCGGCTGGGCATCGAATAACAAGTACTCGTTCTTGGGCGGCCTGCGGGCGACGGCGCAGATGGTCAGCTACGAGATCCCGCTGGGCCTGAGCCTCATGGCGGTGCTGCTCGTGACCGGCACGATCATGCCGATGGGAATCATCGGCTACCAGCAGGAGAACGGCTGGCTGCTCTTCAGCCAGCCGATCGCGGCGGTGCTTTTCTTCGTGGCGATCCTTGCAGAGGCGAACCGCGCACCGTTTGACAACGCCGAGGCCGAGCAGGAGCTGGTGGGCGGGTACAACACCGAGTACGCGGCGATGCGTTACGCCCTGTTCTTCCTGGCCGAATACATGCACATGGTCACGAGCTGCGCGTTCTTCACGCTGCTGTTCCTCGGCGGCTTCGGCTTGTTCGGGCTTCCGGGCACGGGCATCGAAGAGACGGGCCTGCTCGCTGTGCTCGTGAAGTTCTCGGTCTTCTTCGGCAAGGCGCTCGCGCTCGTGGTCTTCATGATGGTCATCCGCTGGACGCTGCCCCGCATGCGATACGACCAGGTGATGTTCCTCGGCTGGCAGAGCATGATCCCGCTCTCGCTGACGGTTGTTGTGATGACGGCCGTGATGGTCTTCAACGGGATGACGGCATGGTGGCAGCTGCTCGCGGCGAACGCTGCGCTCGCCGCGCTCCTCTTGCTCGTCCAGCCTCTGCTGCCCAAGCAGCCGGTGAACAAGAAGCTGAAGCTGTACGGCTCGCGGTTCAGCCCCGTCGAGGGCGAGCGGGTCTCGCACGCCGCGCCCTCAGGCATGGCCCGTGAGGACCGCCCGTACGAGTCGACCGTGCCGGTCTGATTGAAAGCGGCCGCCTCAACATCAACAGCCTGAGATGAGAGATACACGTCTCTCCGCTGCTCGGTGCGGGCGGTGCCGGGTCACTGCCGGGTCGTGAGTTCTGCCGGCCGATCAAGCACGATGCTGATCGGAAGGATGAAGCTCCGGCCGGCGAAGGCGAGGGTCTGGCCGCTCACGGTGGCGGTCATCGCGTCGCCGTGGATCTCGACGGTCGATTCGACGTCTTCCAGGAGTGCGCAGGGCGCGATGACGAGCGGCGCATCCAGCGGTGACTCGGTGGCATCGCTGTCGAACCGCAGCGCGAGCTCGCCCGCGTCGAGCCTGACGAGCCGGGCACGCCGCCGCGCGATCGTCCGGCCCTCCGCGACCGGCGCGATGGCCTCGTCGCCGGTCGATCCGAGGCCCGAGATCACGCCTCGGATCCCCGTCCGCTCCGACTCCAGCTCTCGCACGAGGTCGGTCACCGGATCGCTCAAGCGATCGACTTGCGAGTCTGCTGGGGGCTCTTCGCTTGCTGGCTGCGGGGCTGCGTCGGCGTTCTCGGAGCTTGAATCATCCGCGTCCGAGATCGACGTGACGAGCAGGTAGTTCTGGTTCCTGAAGAGCGTGACCCGCCCGGTGAGAGTGGCGTCGAGGGACGGTTCGTCGCCCGCGAGCCTCGCGATGCGTCCGAGCGACTGGCTCGGCAAGACGATCATGGGCCTGACCGCCGGGAAGCTTTCGGTCTGCCGCGTCTGGGCGACCCACGCGCCGGAAGCGGTCCGGCGGAGCTTCGCGGGCTGCTCGACGACAAAGCTCCCTTCAGGCAGGAGCCTGCCGGGGCCGGGGGTCCGCAGCGGATGATGCACGCGGACGGGTGTGATAGCGGCGGCTTCGTTGGGCTTCGCGGGGTCGGCTTCGGCGGGATCGTCCCGGAGCAGGCGTCGGCCCTCGCGCTCGGCCGCGTCGCTGGTCAGTTCGGGGTCCTGACCCGGGGCGATCTGGCCCGAAGCCTGGGCAACGACCGAGAGGGCCAAGGCCAGGGCCGTTGCGTGGCACAGTGGTGATTGCATCGCCGTCTCCGTGGCTTGACGCGGGCGTCGTGGGCCCGATCCGCCTAGTCTATCGTCGGCTGCAGGGGCTGTTGTCCGCGAGCAGCCGGCATGGGCCGTGTACCCAAGTGGTCTAAGGGAACGGATTGCAAATCCGTCATTCGTGGGTTCGAATCCCACCGCGGCCTCTATTCGAGTCACTCGCCTGGACGGGCCGACGATCCATTTCAGGCGGGCCGGTGCTCCCGATTCCGGAAGGCTGCCCGGCAGCGTGCGACACGCATGAGTGACACCCTGATTGCCATCTCGCTGATCTTTGCGCTCGGGGCGTTGGCCCAATGGGTCGCCACTCGGATCCGTGTGCCGTCGATCCTGCTGCTGCTCGCGACGGGCCTGCTCGCGGGGCCTGGCATGCGGTGGCTTTTCCCCGATCGTTTGCTGTCGATCCGCCCGGATGAGCTGCTCGGGGATCTGCTGACGCCGCTCGCCGCGCTGTCCGTGGGGATCATTTTGTACGAGGGTGGTCTGACGCTCCGCTTCCGTGAGCTCCGCACCGGGACCGCGGTGATCCGTAATCTGGTCACGATCGGTGCGGCGGTGACCGCGGTGCTCGCGGCCCTTGGCTCGCGGTACCTGCTCGGCCTGCCCTGGGAACTCGCCGCGGTGTTCGGTGCGATCCTGACGGTCAGCGGCCCGACGGTCGTGCTGCCGCTGGTCAGGCATATCCGCCCGCGCGGCGCGACCGGGCCGATCCTCCGCTGGGAGGGCATCGTCATCGATCCGATCGGTGCGCTCCTGGCGGTGCTCGTGTTTGAGACCGTCAAGGCAGGCAGCGGCGCCGCGGCTGCGCAGGATATTTTCTACGGCGTGCTCTACACGATCGTCGTCGGCGGCGGGCTCGGGCTGCTCGCCGGCTGGCTGATGGCGGCGGGCATCCGGGGGTACTTCATCCCGGAGTCGCTCCATAATCAGGTGTCGCTTGCGGTGGCGATCCTGGCCTTCGCGCTGTCCGAGCTTGCGCAGAAAGAGTCCGGCCTGCTCGCCACGACCGTGATGGGCATGTACCTCGCGAACCAGCGGTCGGCGAGCGTCGAGCACATCCTCGAGTTCAAAGAGAACCTGCGGGTGCTGCTGATCTCGACGCTCTTTGTCGTGCTCGCCGCGAGGCTTGAGGTCGCGGATATCCAGAACCTCGGATGGTCGTCGGCCGTCTTCGTCGGGTTCCTCATCCTGATCGTCAGGCCCGCGGCGGTCGCGTGCTCAACGATCGGCTCAAAGCTGAAGTTCCGCGAGCGGGTCTTCCTCGCATCGATGGCTCCGCGGGGCATCGTGGCAGCGGCGATCGCGCCGGTGCTCGCCTTTGAGCTGTCGTCGGTCTATCCGGAAGCGGAGCGCCTTGTGCCGCTGATGTTCGCGGTGATCATCGGCACCGTGAGCGTGTACGCGGTTGTGAGCCCTCTCACGGCGAAGCTGGTCGCGCTCGCCGACGGCAACCCGCAGGGCGTGCTGATCGTCGGCGGTCACCCGTGGGCGAGGTCGATCGGCTCGACGCTGCAAGAAGCGGGCATCCGGGCGATGGTCGTCGACAGCAATTACAGCAACACGGCCGCGGCATGGATGGAGGGCGTTCCGGCGCACCACGGAAACGTGCTGTCCGAGTCGTCGCTTGAAAATATGGAGCTTTCCGGCCTCGGCCGCATGATCGCCGTCACCGCGAACGACCAGGTCAACACGCTGGCCTCTCAGCGGATGACCCGGTACTTCGAGCGGGTCAACGTGTACCAGCTCGCTCCGAAGTCCCGGTCGGCTGCGGAGGCGACCGGCGATGATCGGGCCGAGGTCGAGCTCGGCGGTCGGCTGCTCGGCTCGCCCGGCGTGACCTACAGCCGGATCGCCGCGTTGTGGGCGCGTGGTGGAGGGGTCGTGATGACGCCCCTTTCTTCGGCCTACACGCTGGAGGCGTTCGCCGCGGATCATGGCTCCGATGCCGTGCCGCTCTTCGTCGTGTCGTCGTCGGGCCGGCTCACCGTGCTCGCGCCGACACAGCCCGTGCCGTCGCCCCGCGGCGCGATGCTGATCAGCATCGTCGCTAACGCGGAGGCCGTCCGCTCGATGCAGCGAGCCCGGGATCTGCTGGAGGTCGACGAGCCGGCTGACCCTGCGGCGGCGGTGCGATCTACGATCACAGGCGACACCGACCGGAGGCACGATGGCTGAGACGACGCAGATCGAATCGATGTCGGCGGAGGAGGCGATGCGGGCCGCCGAGGCGTTCCGCCGCGACTACGCCGCCGTCCGCGAGCAGGTCGCCCGCGTCGTGGTCGGCAACCAGGCGATTATCGACGGCGTGCTCGTCTGCCTCTTTACCGGCGGGCACGCGCTGCTCGAGGGCGTGCCCGGCATCGGCAAGACGCTGCTCATCCGGTCGCTCGCCGAGGCGCTCCGCCTCGATTTCAGCCGCATCCAGTTCACGCCCGATCTCATGCCCGCGGATATCACGGGCACGACGGTCGTCACGGAAGTCGAGCAGCCCGGGGGCGGCGTCCGCCGAGAGTTCAGCTTCGAGCGGGGGCCCGTCTTCGCGCAGATCCTGCTCGCCGACGAGATCAACCGCGCCACGCCCAAGACCCAGTCCGCCCTGCTTGAGGCGATGCAGGAACGCAGCGTCACCGTCGGCGGCGAGACGCATGCGCTGCCCAAGCCCTTTTTCGTCATGGCGACGCAGAACCCGATCGAGCAGGAGGGAACGTACCCGCTCCCCGAAGCGCAGCTCGACCGATTTTTCTTTAAGCTCACCGTGGGCTATTCGACCCGCGAGGAGATGGCCGAGATCCTCCGGCGGACCACCCGCGCCGAGCAGCCCGTGATCACGCCCGTCGTCGATGCGGAGACCATCGTTCGGCATCAGCAGCTGGTGCGACGGGTTGCGATCGCCGAGCACGTGCAGGACTTTGCCGTGCGGATGGTCCTCGCGACGCACCCGGGCGGTGCGTACGCCACGCCCATGGTGACGAAGTACCTCGGTGTCGGCGCGTCGCCGCGTGCGGCGCAGGCATTGGTCCTCGCCGCGAAGTGCCGGGCGCTCGTGGCGAACAGGCCCTCGGTCTCGCTCGATGACGTCCGCAAGGTCGCCAAGCCCGCGCTGCGGCACCGGGTGCTGGTCAACTTTGAGGCCGACGCCGACGGCATCGAAGCGGACGCGATCATCGACAACATCGTCCAGACGCTGCCGGCCGATGCCGAACCCGCGGCGGCGGGCGCCTGACGAGATGCCGCGGCCTCGCCCGCTCATTCCCGCCCGCGTTCCGGACACGCTGCTCTCCGCGCTGTGCGTCACGCTGCTGCTTGCGCTGCTGCTCGGGGTGCCGGGCCTGCTCGGCTGCAGCACGACCGCCGGCTCCGCGCCGCTCGAGTTTCCGATCGACACCGAGCCCGACCTGACCGACCCGCGATTCGGCGTCTTTGTGCCCGACAGGGTTGACGCGGTGCTCGGCGAGCGGCTCGTCATCCCGGTCGAGCTCGCCGGCGCGTTCAGCCCGGAGGATGTCGGCGGCGTGAGGCTCGACGACGGCCGGTTCGTTTCGACCCGGCTCGTCTGGCTCAGCAGGACCGCGACGCCATTGCAGCAGCGGACCTGGCTCCCGACCGCCGACGCGATGATGCCGATCGACGCGGGCCAGCCCGGCGCCGGCGCAGGGGCGGGGTCATGGGTGCTGCTGATCGATCCGCCCGTCGACGCGGTAGGGCAGGGCATCTGGCTCGCGGGGCGGCGGGTCGTGCTGAGCTGGCTGCCCGACCCGCAAGAGGTTGCGCTGCGTGTTCCCGGCGTTGCGTGGTCGAGCCCGCTCTCGGCAGGTGTCAGGCGGTCGGCCTCGCTGCAGTCGATGCTCGGTCCGCTGCGCGACGATCCGGTCAGACGATGGCGGGCCCGGTTTGTCTCCGGCGAGCTCGCGCCGTCATCTCAGGCCCGGATCGTCGATGCCGACGGCGTGCTCCGACGAGCCGATGAACCCACGGTTCCCGCGGCCGACAGCTTCGCCGATGACACGCTCGAAGCGATCGCAAGGCTCAACGAGGCCCGATGGCTCATCGGGCTCGCGAGGCTCTACAGCACCGACTCGGAGCTCAGCCTCGCCGTCCGCCAGCGGCTCGCTTCCGCCGTGGACTTCGGCGACGGCGCTCTTGCGCCGGTGTGGGACACGGGGGGCGAGTCGCTCGCGAGGCTGCTGATGGACCTGCTGGATCAGAGCCTGTCTCCGCGCGAGCGGGCCCGGCGTGTCGCGGGGTGGCTCGACGACCAGCCGACGCACGCTTCGTGGATCCTCAGCGACGGCGGCCGGAGGACGATCCGCGGCGAACCCATGACCACGCTCGGCTTTGCGAACGCCGCGTGGTCCCCGCTGGTCGTGGGGGTCGAGTCGTGGGAGGCGGCGCAGCCGCTCGATGTCGCGCCGGTGCCGGCGCTCACGGCGCGGCCTGTCGAAGTGGTGAGCCGGCCCGTCGGCGCGTCGCGCGCGGGAGTGATCGCGACCGCCGGCGGCGAAGAGATCGCGTTGCTCGCGAGCGGCGCCGATGCCGCCGCCACGCCGCCGGGCCTCAGGATCGAATCGCTCGTCCACGAGCTCACGCTCAGCGAACTGCTCTCTCGCCGCCGCTCGACCCCGAGGATCGACGCCACCGCCGCCCTCGTGTACCGAGACCACCGCGACAGGTGGGTGCTCTATGTCGAATGCCGAACCGAGAACCGGCTGCCGGGCGACCGGGACACCCTCACGATCAGCCTCGCGCCCGACGGCTCAGATTCCGCGCAGACGATCGTTGCGAATGCTGAGGGTGAGATCGAGGTCTGGACGGCGCACGATCCAGCCGGTGAGGTCGAAGCCGAGATCGGCAGGTACGAGGGCGGCTGGTCGCTGCGCGTGCCGATCCCGGAAGCCGTGATCGAGCGGGGGCGCACGCTTCGCGTCGGCCTTCAGCGTGTGACCGATCGCGGCGTGCGATCGTCGTGGCCCCGCGCGATGCTCCCCTGGCAGGCGTCGCCGCCGAAGGCCGCGATCGACCTGTCGGTGTGGGACGGCTGATCGGTTCGTGCATCGTGCTGTCGGCTCGTAGCCTTGGTGTTTGCCTGCGCCGAGAGGGTTCGGATGCTCACGCGGTCCAGTGCGAGGCCCGGCCGGGCGTCATCGCGGCGACCGCCATGGTGTGGAGGTCCACGTTGTCGATCAGGTGCGGCATCGCCTCGCTGCCCGGGCCGAACGCGGTGACTTCGACGAGGTCCGCCGTGTGGTTCGGGCTCACAAAGGCGACACCGAAGTGGTTCGCGAGCACCGCGCCCATCGCCGGCTCGATGCCGTTGGCGATGTCGAACGCGTCGGTCCGCTCGCGATCGACGTGCGCCCGCCTCAGCGTCGCGATGTCGCTCTCGGTCAGGTCCACCGCCATGATGCGTTGCAGCGCATCGGCGAGGCTCTCAAGCGAATCGCCCTGTGCCTTGGCGGCACGCATCACCGCGTCGAAGCTCCCGGTCGCGTTCGCGAGACGCTCGAAGCTCTCGACCCCGCGGCTGCCGTAGTAGGTCAGGCCGGGGTTGGCGTTGCCGTGATCCGTCGTGACGATAACGAGCGTGTCGTCGCGTTCGCCGGCCCACTCGGCGACCACGCCGACCGCCTCGTCGAAGGCGATCTGGTCGAACACGGTCGCGGGGGCGTCGTTGGCGTGGGCGCCGTGATCGACCCGTCCGCCCTCGATCTGCAGCACAAACCCGTCAGGTGCGGTCGAAAGCCGATCCAGCGCGGCTCGGGCCATCTCGGACAGCGAAGGCTGCTCGTCGGGCCGATCGATCTCGTAGTCAAGGTGCGAGCGATCGAAGACCCCAAGCACCCGACCGCTGCCATGCTGGCTTGACAGGAGTTCATCGCGGGACGTCATATGAATCAGGTCGTCGTGGCCGGCCCTGAGGTCCTCCGAAAAGAACCGTGCGCCGCCGCCGAGCGCGATATCGACGCCCCGTTCAATCATCTGGTTGGCGATGTCTTGCTCGAGATCGCGAGAGGGCACGTTCGCGATGAAGGCCGCGGGCGTCGCGTGGGTGAGCCTGGTGGTGGTCACGAGCCCGGTCGCTTTGCCGAGCGCTTTGGCGGTGAGGAAGATGGGCTCGGGCGTGCGCCCTTCGGGCGTGAAGTTGATGGCGCGGTTGTTGATGTGCTCGCCGATGCCCCAGGCCGAGCCGGCGGCTGCCGAATCGGTCACCCAGCCGTCGGCCGCGTACGTGGTGCAGGCCGCGCGGCGCACGCCGGGCCGCTGCCAGAGCCGCGACCAGTGCGAAGGACCCAGGCCCTTCACGTCGCGCATCATCTCAGCGAGCGTCATGGTCCCGGTGCTCATGCCGTCGGAAACAACGAACACGACGTTCTTCGCAGAGCGCTGCCCGGCTGCGGCCGCGGACCGCGCCGAGGAGCGACCCGCGGGGAGCACGCCCGCCGCCACGCCGGCAGCGCCAAGCCCGAGCAGGCCACGCCGCCCGATCGTTGGGGTCGATGCTGCATCGGCTGCGTTGGTCGCGGTGTGTGCTGCGTCTTCGCTCATGATGCGTATCCCATGGTTCGTCCGCGGTCAGACCCGCGCGCGGAGCGTGAACGCGAGCCAGTCGATGGTCAGCAGCGCCACGGCGGCGATGACGAACCAAGACCAGATCTCTTGCCGACCGTCGAGCCCTTCTCCGGCGGCGATCCGTGCGCCGCCAACATCGACCATGTCCTGCACGGCGATGCTCGACTCACCGCCGTCGAGCAGGTTAACACCCAGTGCGGCGTCGCCGCCGAGGGTGTACTCCCCAACAAGTGAAGCTTTCGCAAAGACCGCTCTGCCTCCGACGCCGCCCACACCGCCGCCGGAGCCGTCGAGGCGTCGCCCCTCGATCTGAGCGGCACCGGTCAGCGTCGGCGCAACGCCCGCCGGCACGCGCAGGGCGGGCGCTTCACCCGTGCGGATCGACGACCGCGACGCGTCCGGGGCGTAGGCGAGCGTCTCGAAGGCCTGCGCGACGAACAGCGGGAAGCTGATCTCGACGGGCCAGGTCGACTGCGCGGGCTCGAAGGAGACTCCGATCCGCCGAGTCCTGCCGTCCGTGGTCTCGAGCACGATGGGTCCCGATCGCCCCCTCGCGAGCACCGCCGCGTCCGCTGCATCGCCTCCGAACCACGCCGGAGACGCTACCGAGACGCCGTCGAGCGATAGGTCGCGCATCGCCGGGTGCGCGCGCCGCCAGGCGATGAAACGGTCCGCACCGAGATCTGCGGATACCTCGATCGCGTGGCCCGGCAGCGGCACCCCGAACGAGACCGTCGGGATCGGGACCGAGCCCGGGTCGCCCACGCGGTCGAGCACCGCGACGCCGAAGCCCTCGAGCCGTTCTGGCTCGGCGAGCAGCTCGCGGAGCCCTGCCGCGGTCACCCGCTGCACCCGCTCCGCCCCGAGCGCGGTCACAACATCCTCGACAACCCACGACACGCGGTCGTCCGCGGTCGCGAGCAGGACCGACGGCCGCTCGACGCCCGGCAGGACAACCCAGGCGTCGTTGTCAGACGCAAGCGCGTCCTCCCGCTCGATCGTCACGCGGAGCCGACGGGCCTCGCCCGGCGCGAGAGAGACTGTCGCGGTCTGATCGCCCGGCGTATCGCCCGCAGCGGCGGGGACGGTCAGCGCGAGCCGATCGACCACGGCGTCATCGAGGCGCACGACGAGCTGCACCGCGGTCGCCTGCTCGCGGACCGATTGCAGACGCAGGAAGACATCGAGACGCGCCGGATCGGAAAAATCGCGGCGGCTGTTGATCGCCACGATGCCGATGTTGTCCAGCGGGATCCCGGCTTCGGGCCCGACACGCAGCAAGATCAGGCCCGGCGGCGCCGAGGCGTCGGTCGCGCCGCCTTGCTGCGAGAGTGCTCCATCTGAGACGAGCACGACACGACCCGTTCCGGCCCCGGTCTCGGATGTATCGGCGGTGAGCGCCGTGATAAGCTGTAGCGCGGCGGCCGTGTCGCCCGGCTCGTCGGTCGGCTCGATCCCGGCGATCGCCCGGCGCGCCTCGCCCCGGTCGCGGGTCATGCCGGTCAGGGTTTCGGCCTCCGATGCGAACGAGGCAACCTGCACGGCCGTGTCGCGAGACAGCCCATCGATCAGCTCGATCGCGCGTTCCTTGGCTTCGTCGAGGCGCGAGCCCGCCGATGGGCTGTCGGCCGCGCGCATCGACGCAGAACGATCGATGACCAGCAGCACGCGATCCCCCGAGAGCCCACCGCCCGCGATCGCGGGCCGGCCGAGCGCAAGCGCCAGGCACACCAGCGCCAATGCCTGAATCAGCAGCAGCCAAGAAGGCCGAAGCCATCGGAAAGGCTCGTTGACCTGCAGGTCGTCGACCGCACGCTCCCAGAGCATCGTCGAGCTGACGCGGAGCCTTTTCCGCCTGAGCTTGAGGACGTAAAGCAGCAGCAGCAGCGGGCCGGCGATCGCGGCAGCGGCGGCTGCGCTGAGCGGCGCGAGCAGCGTCACGGGCGGAACCCCTGCCCGATGATGAACATCTCCCGCGAGACATCGCGCGTGGCCTTCGGCTTGAGCCCTTTCGCCGCGCGGAACGCCCGGCGGGTCTCGTCCAGCACGGCGGGGTACTCGCTTCCTTCCAGAACTTTCATCGCGATGCTGCCGCCCTCGCGGAGCGCTTTGTGCGCGACCGCGAGCACCTCGCGGCAGAGCCTGGCTGAGACGAGATCGTCGCCGTGCCCCGATGTGTTCGGAGCCATATCGCTGAGCACGACATCGAACGCCCCGCCCGCGAGGTCGAAAAGCTCGATCGGATCGGTCTTCTCGATGTCGCCCACGACCGTCGAAACGTTTGGTCCGAGGGCGAGCCGGACCGGCTTGAGATCGATGCCGACGAGCCTGCCACCGTCACCGATCAGTTCCGACGCGACCTGGAGCCACGAGCCCGGCGCGCAGCCCAAGTCGAGCACACGGTCCCCGCGTTTGATGAGCGTGTGACGCTTCTGGATCTCGAGAAGCTTGTACGCGGAGCGCGCGGCGTAGCCGTCGTCCTTTGCCTGCTTGAAGTACCGATCGTGCAGAACGCGCTTGCCCACGGGCCAAGTCTAGTTCACCCGCCATCGGTCTCCACGCGCCGGACGGGGATCTGCACCTCCCACCAGCGGTTCGCGATCGGCGTGTAAGGCCCGTTGTAGCCCAGGCTCCGCATATCGCCCGCCGATGCCCAGTCGTCCGACTCGTCGAGCCACGCTTCGAGCTTGGCAGACGCGGCGTTGATCTCTGTGAAGTCTCGGCCTCCCTGGATGCCGATCGAGATCACGGTCAGCGGCTCGGTATCGATGACCTCCACCGGCCCGTCGTCACCGGTGGGCCCGTCTTCGGTCGTGTGGTACAAGAAAGCCATTGTCCAGCCGTCGGTCGTGCCGTCATCGTCGGTGTCGCTGTAGCGCATCTCGACGGGTGCGGTCATCGCGATGCCGTTGCTCGAGATGTGGTTGAAGAGCGGCATAAACCCGCCGCGGCTCGCGCCGGTGCCGTCACCGTCGCCAGAAAACTCGGCCTGCCGGATCGAGGGGTAGACCTTGATCTCGATCGCACCGGGAGGTGTTGGCCGTGGGTAGCCCACCGGGAGCTTGGTGTCGGTCGCGACGTCGCCCGCCGAATACAGCGGGCCGTCCGGGCCGGGCCGCTCGGAGATGTCTTCGCCGCTCGGCGGCGCGACGCGGCTGATCTGGCTTGCCGGGTCGGGCTGCCCGTTCGAGGTGGCCTGGCTGGCGTCGGCGGACTGTGGCTGGCCCGCTGAAGCAACGAGAGCAAGCAGGATCGGCAGCATCTGAATCTCCTTCGATACGTGTGCGATAAAACGGCAGCGATTGTCGTGGTCTGTCTCAACGCGTGATTCAGACACCCGAAACAGACACACGGAACAGTCACGCACACCAGATGCGCGAACTGCGCGGCCCCGCCGGCTAGTGGGGAACTTCTTTGACCGCGTTGCGGTTCCACGACGGGATCCGCACGACAATCGGGCCCTCCCGTTCGATCTCGCACTGGCAGCTCAGCCGGCTGTTGCGCTGCAGGCCCGGAGCCTCTTCCACCCGGTCGTCCTCGGCCTCGGTTGGCTCTGAAAGAAGCTCGTCGCCCTGCTCGATATACACGTGGCACGTCGAGCACGCGCAGACCGCCCCGCAGGCGTGCTCGATGTTGATCCCGTTCTCGACGGCCACTTCGAGCAGGTGCTCGCCCTTGGCCGCCTTGAACGTGTGCTCGGTCGCCTTGGGATCGTCGCCCGTGAAGTGGTCCTCATCGATGAGGCCCTCGGGGTCTTCGACGATGAACGTGACATCGACCGTCTTCGGGCCGTGATCGACATCTGAGTGCCGCATGTGCATGGCGTGGTTCCCTTCAGCGCGTCCCCGGCATCCGGGCCTTGAGACGCGGCTCGATCTACTCCGTAACCGATTCGCAGCGGTCTGAGCCGCGGCGTGGACTGCTCCCTCGTGTGCCAGACGGTCGGAGACCGACAACCCGGAAGATGGCGGGAAGCCCCCAAGCGAGCCGATTGATCGAGCTAGTGTTAACACTCATGGATCATCCACCCCGCACCATCGGCTCCGGACCGACCATTCCCGCCGGGCAGCGACCGCCGTCCGTGCGTCTGTCCGTGGTCGCACCGGCCCACAACGAGGCGGAGAATGTCGCCCCGCTCGTGGAGCAGATCGGTGCTGCCCTGAACGGCATCGACTTCGAGTTTCTGCTCGTTGACGATGCATCGACGGATGATTCTGTCCGCATCGCTCGCGAACTGGCCCAGACCCGCCCCTGGCTGCGGGTCATCTCGCTTTCGATTCCAGATATCGGTGGGGGAAATGGTCAGTCCGCAGCGTTCCGCACAGGCTTCGCGACGGCCCGCGGGGAGCTGGTCGCGAGCCTCGACGCGGATCTGCAAAACGACCCGGCGGATATCCCCAGGCTGCTCGCCGAGCTCGACCGAACGGGAGCCGACTTCGTGCAGGGCGATCGGTCCGCGGCCCGGCGTCAGGGCGACGCCTGGATCCGCCAGTGCACCTCTGTCATCGGCCGATGGTTCCGACGCACGCTCCTGGGCGACACGATCCGCGACACCGGCTGCTCGCTCCGGGTGCTTCGGCGGGAGATCGCCTTGCGTCTGCCGCTCGAGTTCAAGGGGGCCCACCGCTTTATCCCCGTGACGGCGAGGCAGATGGGCTACCGCGTGATCGAGCTGCCGGTGGGCCACCGTGCCCGCCACGCGGGCGAGCCGAAGTACGGCGCGGGCATCACCAAGCGCGCGATCCCGGGCCTGATCGACTGCTTCGCGATCCGCTGGATGGGCGCCCGACGGCGTGTGCCACACGAAGTCACCGAGCCGACAGCCTCGGGTACTTCCGCGGCGGACCAGCCGGTAGGGTCTCAATCAGTTGGCTCTGAAGAGGCCCACGCGTGAAGTCGGGACCGATCCTGGCGATGGTGGCGCTGCTGCTGGTCGGCATGGCGCTGGTGCTGCAGCCCACGCTCGCGCGGGGGTCGTTCGATCTGGTCGTCGATACCGGTGAGAGCGAGCTCCGAGTTGTGCACGCGCCCTCGGGCGAGGGCTATTCCATCACGTCGCCCGCGCGGTTCGCAACGGCCGAGCCCATGACCGAAGACGCGTTCTGGTCGCTTGTCCGCGAGCAGACCGACGCATGGTCGGCAAGGCCCGCGTTTGAGCGGACGCTTCTCGGGTTCTTCAATATTTCGAGCTGGACGAACTTTCTCTGGATCGCCGTGGGCCTCGGCGGGCAAGCCGCGTTCTTCGGGCGGATGTTTATCCAGTGGGTCGTGAGCGAGAAGAGCCGGCAGAGCCAGGTGCCGGAGCTGTTCTGGTGGCTCAGCTTTGCGGGCGGCGTCTGCCTGTTCACCTACTTTGTCTGGCGGGTCGATGTTGTCGGTGTGCTGGGCCAGTCGACGGGCGTCGTGATTTACGCTCGGAATCTGCGGCTCATCAAGAAGCAGAAACGCCGCGAGCGGCGCGGCACCGGCGGAAGTACCAACCGGAGCGAGGATCGCGCCGAGAGGGCCGCGGACACCAGCGGAAAGGAAGCCGATGCGGGTGCTGCTTGACGGGAAAGAGATCGAAGCATCGGAGCCGACCGTGGCGTCGGCAATCGAGGCAGGCCGCGCCGCAGCCGAGGGCGCAGGCCGGGCGATTATCGAGGTGGTCGTCAACGGCGAGCCCTTGCAGGGCGCAGGGCTCGATGAACCTTCGCCTGAACCGATCGAGGGCGGCGAGGTGAGGCTGACGAGCGCCGATCCGTCGCTGCTCGTCCGGGCAACACTGCTCGATGCCGCGGACGCCCTCGATGCGACGCGGGCTCAGCACTCGGCGATCGCTGAGGGGTTGCAGTCGGGCGAGACCGCTGGTGCGCTGCAGGAGCTTTCGTCTACGCTGCAGGTCTGGCAGGCGGCGCAGGACGTGCTGACACGTGGCTGGCTCCTGCTAGGCCGAGACACGGCCACCCTCGACGCGCCTCAGGCGAGCGGCGCCGACTCGATCGATGCGATGGTCGAGCAGCTCGCCGGAGATCTGCAGGAGATCAAGCGGGCGCTGGGTGATCAGGACCTCGCGGCGGTCGCGGATGTCGTCGGCTACGACCTTGAGCCGCGGGCCGAGCACTGGGTCACGCTGCTGCGGGACGCTGCCGCCCGGACGCTGCCCGACGCGCCGGGAGAGAAGGGTTGAGCCGAAGCGTGGCCACCGATGCAACAACGATCGATGCGCTGATGGAGGCGGCGAGCGAGAGGCTTCTTGCGACGTCGTACTTCGACGCGGCCCGCCTCTGTCGGCGTGCGATCTCGATCGCGTGCAAGCAGCGCGACTGGGACCGGGCGGCGCGCATCGCGATGCCTCTCATGGAGGCGCGGCGGCAGATCCGCCAGATCGCGGTCGATGCCGGCATCGTTCGGATCATCGACACGCCCGCGCAGCTTCGCCGGAAGCCCGAGCCGGGGTGCTACCTGTTCCAGCCGCCGCTCATCGGCGCGGAAGCGCGTTCGTTCCGGCTCGATGCGGAGAAACGCCGCGTGCCGGTGTTCGTGCTGACGCGTGAGCCGATGACCGCCGATGGGCGCTGGCCCGTCGTGGGCGTGTCGTCGATGAGCGTCCGCACCAAGCTCGCGCCGCCTCCGGGCGTCGAACCGCACCCGGACGGGCCGACCCGCGACCGGATCTCCGACGGCATCTCGATGCGATGGTTCGAGGCCGCCGCGGAAGCGCTCGGCGACGCGGCGATCGAGTCGGTGGACCGATCAGACCCGGCGGTCTTTCAGGTCGAAGACACCATCGAACGGCTCGAAGCGGTCCCGGAGCATGAAAAGCTCCACCAGCTCTTGGAGGCGACGGCAAGGCAGGCCGACCGTGAGCCGCCACCCTCTGCGCCCCGGCGTCGCCGCATGGGCCACCCGTTCTCGTTCTGACGGGCCGTCTGGTGCGACGTTTCGCGGCGCTGCTCGCTTGATCAGTTCCAGCTCATGCCCTTGGGCCAGTCGCCCGAGGCCTGGCGGTCGGCGAGTCGGATCGTCATGCTGAGGCGCTCGAGATCGTCTCGCACGAGCAGCGCCCGCTGCGCCGCGTCGGGCTCTGCGAGCAGGCTGTACCGCAGCTCCGAGTCATCGAGCAAGGTAAACGAGAGCAGTTCCATCAGGATGCTCGTCGGCACGTCCTCGTTGCGGACATATTCGAGGAGGTCTTCGGATGCCGAGAGCCGGCTGAGGTCTCCCTCGCCGAGTTCGGCCTCGAGCCACTCACGGTGGTGCAGCAGCAGGCCCTCGTCGGTCGGCTCGCGCTCGACGGGCTCGAGCATCGCTTCGCGGTACTGCCGCGTGGGCGATTCGGGGAGCTCCTCGACGATCCTCGCCCGGCAGACGCCCTGCAGGATCATGTTGTACCGGCCGTCGGCGAGCTTCTCGTGCTGCATGATCTGGCCGACGCAGACGCTCGGCCTGAGCGGCGGCCTGCCCTCGTAGTCCGCCTGCCAGCCTGACCCGTCGAAGACCGCCATCGCGATCTGGCCCGCGGCGTCGAGCACGTCGGACATCATCTGCCGGTACCGCGGCTCGAAGATGTGCAGCGGCACGACCTGCTGCGGCAGCATGACCATCCCGCCGATCGGGAAGAGCGGGATCGGCTTGCCGAAATTGACTCGGATATCCGTTTCTTCTGCCATGGCCGTTTATTCGCCCTGCCCTCGGCATCCGGTTTCAGAAAATGCGACCCGTTCCGCGGAAGCCCTGCTACGCCGTACCCGCTTGCCCAGCTTGTTAAAGGTGCCCTTACGACGGGATTTTCACATTGCCGGGGGCTGGTCACTCGGCGAGCGGATCGGGCCGGTAGAGCTTGGTGTCGAGGGCCCACTGCCGCTGGGTGAAGTTGCCGCCGAGGTCGAGCTGGGCCCGATCGGGCCTCGCCGCCTGCACGGCGATCGTGGTCTTGGCGTCCACGTTGTCCAGCATCGAAACAAGGATGGCTTCGGGCGTGCTGGGGATCTTCGCGGCGCCGTATTCCGGGATGCCGTGATGGCTCAGCACGATGTGCTCGAGGACCAGCGCCGCGCCGGCCGGCAAACGCTGCCCCGTCCGGCGCATCGTCTCCTGGACCTTCTCGCGGAGCATGAACGCGCCCTCGACGATGTGGCCAACCAGCTCGCCCTGATCGCTGTAGCCGAAGGTGCGGTCGTAGATCAGCTCGCGGGTTTTGCCGAGGTCGTGGATGAACAGGCCGAACACCACCAGGTCCTGGTTGATCTTCGGGTAGAGCGGGCAGACGCGCTCGGCGAGACGCATGAGGTTGACCGTGTGCTCGAGCAGACCCCCGAGATACGCGTGATGCATGCTCTTCGCAGCCGGCGCTTGCTTGAACTGCTGCATGAGGAAGTCATCGCCGAGGTAGGTCTCGGCGAGGGCCTTCATCGCCGGGTGCTCGAGCCGGCCGAGGATCTGCGTGACCTCGTCGAACATCGCGCCGATGTCGTTTTCGGTGGTGGGCAGCAGGTCGGTGAGCTGGTCGATTGTCGGCTCGACCGGGTCGATCGCGTGGATGATCAGCTGCAGCTCGCCCTGGTAGGGCTGGGTCTCGCCTTCGAGCCACACGAACCCCTCGGTGGGCAGCCTGCGGAAGGTCGCCTCGTCGATCGACCACATCCGGCCCGGCAGCTCGCCCGTCTTGTCGCTGATCAGGCACCGCAGATAGGGCTTGTCCTGCCTCGTCTTGCCGAGCTGCGCGTTGGCGATAGCGAATGCGCCCTCGATCCGCTCGTTGGCGGTGAGCTCGTTGATGAAGCGTCGGTCGGTCGATGTGCTCGGCATGGGGTCCCCTGATATCTCCGCGCGGGCAGAAACGCCGCGGCGGTGGACCATGCTACTGCACGCGGGGCGTCCGGGAGCCGGAATCGGCCCGATTCGCTACCGCATCCACTCGATGGGCACGTCGCCGTGCGTCGCGCGGATCGTTGATCGGATGCCGCCCCGGCCCTTCCAGTCCGTCACGATCAGCAGCCAGCCCGGCTTCATACACTCGGCAAGGTCGTCACGGATGCGGTTGGTCACCGCCTCGTAGTAGATGCCCTCGTTGCGGAAGCTCTGCAGATAGAGCTTCAGGCTCTTGAGCTCGACGCACACGCCGCCGGCGTCCGAGCCGCGGGGCTCGAAAAGCACCGTGACCTCGCCGAAATCCGGGTGGCCGGTCTCGGGGCAGACGCTGGTGAACTCTTCCTGGACATGCTCGACGACGAACGGGTCGTTGGCGGGCGTCGGGAACGTTGCGAGGAGCTTCTGATCTGGCATGGGCGATCGTACGCCCCGCACGGGCCAAGCCGCCGGGCTCAGCCGAAGCGTGTGAGCAGCTCGATGATCTTGGGCTGATCGCGCTTGATACGCAGGCTCTGCCGCATCGCGTTCACCGCGTCTTCGAGCGCGTCGAGATCGGTCTTGTCGGACCACAGGTAATCGTTGAGCCTGCAGACGGCGATGCCGTTGAGCGCCGGAAAGTGCTCGCTGTCGAACTCGAGCGCGGTCGAAAAGGCCTCGAACGACGCGGTGTACTCACGGACGCGGAACCGGGCAGCCCCGAGGCGTCGCCACGCGTCCGCGCTCGGCTCGACGTTGATCAATCGCTGCAGCGTCGATGCGGCGGCGGCGTGGTCTTCAAGCGCGGCCTGGCTGTCGGCGATCGCCAGAAGAAGCTGCGGCACGAGGCCCAGCTCTTCGCTCGCCCTGCGGTACGCGCCGATCGCCTCGTCGTGCCGACCGACCGCGGCGTAGCAGACGCCCAGGTTGTGGTGCGCTGCGCCCGAGCTCGGGCTGAGCCGCGTCGCCCGCTCCGCGTAGGGCAAGCCCTGCTGCGGCTCGCCGAGCTGCACGAACGCGAGGCCCAGGTTCATGTTCGCCTTGAAGTCACGCGGGTTGATCTGCAGCGCTCGGAGATAGGCCCGGACGGCCTTCGCGTACTGCTCCATAATCTGGAGCACGAGCGCGTGGGCGTACTGAGCCTGAAAGCTGCTCGGCCCAAGGTTGGCTGCCCGGCGGTACGCGACCTCGGCCCGTGGCAGATCGCCCTCACCCTTGTACACGTCGCCGATGCCGATGTGCGCGTCGATCGCCATCGGGTTGATCTCGACCGCCCGCTCGAACTCGGCGAGCGCATCGCGGAGCCTGCCCGAGGCGAGCAGCAGCTTGGCGCGCTGCGTCGCGTCATCGGCCGCGAGCACGGATTCCAGATCGACCCGGTCCGCCTCGCGTGCCTGGCTGCTGCCGCTGCCCGATCCGCAGCCCGGGGCCAGACCCACGGAAGCGATCAACGCCGCGAGGGCGATCTGTACGGGAAGCTTCAGGGTTTTCTCGCGTCGCGTTGGCACGGTCAGTCGGCCTCCACCAGCCGGCGAAGCCGCCGGACGTTGACTGTATCCATCGGCACGCCGCGGTCCGAGTCTTCCTTGGGCGTCTCCATGATCTTCGGGATCGCGCGGAATTCGCGTCGATTGACCACGGCAGCAAAGCCCGAACGCACCAGGGGCACCTTCCCGCCGTCCTCGGCGCCGGACTTCCGGCAGATCGTGCCCTCCCCGATATGGGCGTGCCGATCCCGCCGGCTGCCGACCGCCTTGAGCGAGTCGTTCAGGTGCAACGCCTTCACGTTGCTGAGCCCGCACAGGCGATCGAGCTCGTCGAGGGCCTCGTCCGCCCCGCCCCGGTCTGACAGGTCGTAGCCCCCCGCGTGCGCGTGGCAGGTATCGATGCAGAAACCCACGCGGTCCGGCTCGCCCGTTTGCTCGACAATCATCGTGCGAAGCTCGCCTAGCTCGTCGAAGGTCCGCCCCAGGTTTGAGCCGGAGCCCACCGTGTCCTCGAGCAGGCTGATCACATGTGCGCCTTTGGTCCGCTTGAAGAGCTGCTCGTAGGCCTTCGCGATACGCTTCAGCCCGCTCGCGCGGTCGCTTGTTGTAAACGCCCCCGGGTGATGCACCAGCAGCGGGATCGACAGCGCGTGGCACCGCTCGATCTCGATCTGCATCAGGTCGATCGATTTCTTCCAGAGCTCATCGTCGGGGCTCGCGAGATTGATGAGGTAGCTCGCGTGGCTGACCGTCCGATGCGGCGCTAGCAGCGGGTCGTCCGTCCACCAGCCGGCTCGCTCGAGGGACTCGCGCCAGGCGACGACTGCGTCGTCCGCCAGCGGCTTGACCTTCCACTGCTGCTGGTTCTTCGTGAAGACCTGCACGCAGTCGAGCTTGAGTTCGACCGCCGCGTCCACCGCGTTGTGCATGCCCCCGGCCACCGACAGATGCGATCCGAACATCGACCACGATAGCGGCCCGGCCCGACCCGACCCGTACGATGCGGCCAGGAGGCTACCCATGGGCACGCTCGACGGACGGATCGCGATCATCACAGGCGCCTCGGCCGGCATCGGCGAAGCGCTCGCACGAGACTGCGTGCGCGAGGGTGCACGGGTCGTCATCAACGCCCGCCGCGAGGCCAAGCTCCGCGAGATGGCGAGCGATCTCGGGCTGGACCGCGTCGAGATCGTTGCCGGCGATGCGGCGGACGAAGCGGTCATCAGCAGGCTGCTCGCCGCCCCCGCCGAGCGGTTCGGGGCCGACGCCGACCTGATCGTGGCCAATGCCGGCCGGGGGCTCCGCGGCAGCGTGTACGACTCCAACACCGATGAATGGGAAGAAATGCTCCGCATCAATGTGCTCGGCGCAAGCCGGCTCATGCGGGCCGCGGCACGCCGGCTCGTCGAAGCATGGCCCGATGCCGGCACCGATGAGTTCGAAGCGAAGTGGAAGCAGGCGGTCGAGAGCGGGGGGCCGGCGCGTGACATCGTCGTGCTCGGTTCAACGGTGGGTCGGCACATCAGCCCCTTCAGCTCGATGTACGGCTCGAGCAAGTTCGCCGTGAACTCCCTCGCCGAGGCGCTCCGCCGCCAGCTCGCCTCGGCCGGCATCCGCGTCACGCTCGTCGAGCCCGGCGTGGTGCGGACGGAGTTCCAGGAATCCGCCGGCTACGAGATGGATGGCTTCGGTGCGTTCATGGATCGCATCGGCCCGGTGCTGAACGCCGAGGACATCAGCCGGTCGATCGTGTTCGCCGCGAGCCAGCCGCCTGCGGTGCACGTGAACGACATCATGATCCGGCCGACGCGTCAGGAATACCCCTGACGTGCTCCGTCCGGATTTCCCGATTCTTCATGGTGCGTCGGTCCGGCTTTCCTGTACGATGCGTTCGGGAAGACAACCGTGGGGGCACGGGAGGACGAGACATGAAGGTACTGACAGCTATCGGCTGCGCGGCCCTTGCAGCGAGCACCGCTTCGGCACAGACTTCGGTGCGGTACGACTTCGATCTGGCATTCCAGAGCAATAGCCTTGGTCAGACAGATCCAGGATCACCGCTGGCGAGCGTGAGCCAGCTCGCGACCGGGACGCTGTCCGTTGAGGCCAGCACGACTCCCTTTGAGGGCATCGGTTCGACAGACTTCCAGTCGCACCCCGTCCTCGCAACGAGTGGTCAGATCGACGGCATCGACCTGCTGCTCGATCAGTCTGGCTACCCGAGCCCCAGCTTTTTCACCGGGCTTGGGATCAGCAACGAATCGCCAGACGGTTCGACCGCGCCCGTTGACATTTTCGGTGTGATCCTCCCGTCGCTCCTGGCAGGGACGGGGCTGACATCACTCGGAATTAATGCGCCGAGTAACGACCTGCTGGGGACAGACCTCTGGCAGTCGACAGATCTGCCGACCAGCATCGATCTCGGAGTACCGGGCATCGCCAAGACCCTCGTCGTGAGCGGCGCGAACGCGAGCGGTACGAATGGCAGGCTCGTGATGCAGATCACGAACGTCGAGATCACGCTGATCCCGGCTCCATCGGCTGCCGCGTGCCTCGTCGGCGCGGGCGCTCTCGTGATGCGTCGCAGGCGGTAAGCCTTACGGCCAGATGCCGCGGTTGGCGTACACGTCCCCGAGATGCTCGAGGCTCGCGACGTACGCCGCCGTGCGCATATCCACGTCGTACTTCTGCCTTGCGACGATCGTTCGCCGGGCGGCCATGCACATGATGCGGTTGAGCTCGCGGTCGACCTGTTCGACGTCCCACGTAACGTTCGAGCGGTTCTGGACCCACTCGAAGTAGGACACGGTCACGCCGCCCGCGTTGCAGAGCATGTCGGGGATGATCTCGATGCCCCGCTGGGCGAGGACGGCTTCACCTTCCGGGGTGGTGGGGGCGTTGGCGGCCTCCGCGACCACGCGGGTGTGAAGCTGCCTGGCCCGCTCTTCGGTGACCATGCCCTCGAGGGCGGCGGGGATGAACACGTCGCTCGGGGTCTTCCAGTACTCGTCTTCGCTGATGACCGTGCAGCCCTTGCCGGTGTGCTTGCCCGAGCCGGTCGCGCCGGCACGCTTCTCGAAGCCGGCGACGCCGCCGTGCTCGCGGCAGTGCTCGGCGAGCGCGTGGGCGTCGAGGCCCTCGTCGTTTCGGATCGCGCCGGTGTGGTCCATGACCGCGACGATGTTCGCGCCCATGTCGTACAAGATCCGCCCGGCCCACGAGCCCACGTTGCCGAACCCGAGGATGGAAACTCGCATGTCTTCGATCGGGATGTCGAGATCGGGCAGCATCTCGCGGAGGACATCGACGACGCCCTGCCCCGTCGCTTTTTCGCGGCCGAGCGAGCCGCCCACCGCGATGGGCTTGCCGGTGACCACCGCGCCCGGGTCGCGCTCGTGCCGGCCGCCGATCTGCATGTACGTGTCAGAGATCCAAGCCATGACCTGGGCGTTCGTCCCCATGTCGGGCGCGGGGATGTCGTAGTCGGGTCCGATGTCGTTGGCGACCGCGGCCGTGAAGCGTCTCGCGACGCGTTGCAGCTCGCCCTCGCTCAGCTGACGCGGGTCGCACTTGACGCCGCCCTTGCCGCCTCCGAACGGGATGCGGGCGAGCGAGCACTTCATCGTCATGAGAAACGCGAGGCTCTTGACGTCGTCGAGGTGCACGTCCGGGTGGAACCGCAGGCCGCCCTTGAATGGCCCCACGGCGTTGTTGTGCTGCACGCGGTAGCCCTTGAAGAGCTTGTGGTGCCCGTCGTCCATCCGGACCGGGAAGTGCACCATGATCTCGTTCTTCGGCTGGGCGAGGATGATCCGGCAGCGGTGGCGGAGGTTGATGATGTCCGCCGCTTTGAGCATCGAGGCGACGGTCTGCGTGTAGATGTTTGTGGAGTCTTTCGGGAGGCCGACCTCGTCGAAGATCGGGTCCCAGGTCATGTTCGAGGTCTCGGCGGCGGCATCGCCTGGGAGAGTCTCTTCGGAACGCACATCCGTTGCCGTGCTCGTCATCTCGGGGGTCCTCCGCTCGCCTCGGCGACAAACGTTTGGAATCTGATCGGAATTGCACTCCGATCAACGCATTCAAGCACCATCGGCATTCTCGGGCTGGGGCCTGACCGCGAATTCCGTCACGCTAGCAGACGGACACCCCGGTCGGCAAGCTTCCGTATGCAAATGTATACAAGATCTGGAGTTTGGTGGAAACTGCCGTACCACCACAAAGCGAAGCACTGCCCTTGTCGGGTTCGGTGCCCCCGAGATGCTGGGAGGAAGTGCTGGGTTTTTTCTGCCGATGACGCTACTGTTCGTGCTCGACCTCCGTGGGTCGAGCGCCTTCCTCGGACGGTCCGATGTGGGCACGACAGTGAGGTAGGACTCGAACCGCCCTTGCAGGGCCGCCGGTGCTCGTTCAGGCATCGGTGTTCGGATCGACCGGCGTTCGTATCGCTGCACGGACAGCGAGCACAGACACCTGCTGTTCGATCTCGGGAAAGGAACACAACAATTTATGGTTGATGAGACGCTGATCGCCTCTTTGGAGGTGAGCGACGCCGATACCGCGGAACTTCTTGGCGGCATGTTCGACGACGGCATGGACTCGATCCTTGAGGACCAGCTTGAGGACCTGCAGGCCGGCAAGCTGATCCAGGGCAAGATCATCGGCATGGCCGGCGACGACGTGGTCGTCGAGGTTGGGCTCAAGAGCGAAGGCCTGATCAACAAGGAAGAGTTCGGCGACGATGAAGTCCGTGTCGGCGACACGATCGACGTGCTGCTCGAGTCGCTCGAAGACGAGGCCGGGCTCATCCAGCTCTCCAAGCGCAAGGCCGACCGCCAGATCGCCTGGCAGAAGATCACGGATCGCACGAACGAGGGCGACGAGGTCGAAGGCACCGTGATGCGGAAGATCAAGGGCGGCCTGCTCGTCGACATCGGCGTGCCGGTCTTCCTGCCCGCGTCGCAGGTCGACATCCGCCGCCCGGGCGACGTGGGCGAGTACATCGGCCGCAAGATCCGCGCGCAGATCCTCAAGATCGATACCGAGCGTCGCAACATCGTCATCAGCCGCCGCAAGCTCGTCGAGGCGGAGCGGCACGAGGCGAAGAAGCGTTTGCTCGACAAGATCAACGTTGGCGACATCGTCGAGGGCCAGGTCAAGAACATCGCCGACTTCGGCGCGTTCGTCGACCTCGGCGGCATCGACGGCCTGCTGCACATCACCGACATGTCATGGAGCCGGGTCAACCACCCGAGCGAGCTGGTCAGCGTCGATGAGCGGGTCGAGGTCAAGATCCTCAACATCGACTACGACCGCGAGAAGATCGCGCTGGGCCTCAAGCAGAAGGAGGCCAGCCCCTGGGAAGAGATCGAGGCGAAGTACCCCGTCGGTGCGCGTATCCGCGGCGAGGTCGTCTCGATCATGTCCTACGGCGCGTTTATCAAGCTCGAGGACGGCATCGAGGGCCTCGTGCACATCTCCGAGATGTCGTGGACCCGCCGCGTCAACCACCCGTCCGAGCTCATCGAGCAGGGGCAGGAGGTCGACGTTGTCGTGCTCGACATCGACAAGAACAAGCAGGAGATCAGCCTCGGCATGAAGCAGACCGAGGTTAACCCCTGGGAGCTCGTCGCTGAGAAGTACCCGCCCGGCACGATCATCGAGGGCGAGGTGCGCAACCTTGCCAACTACGGCGCGTTCATCGAGATCGAGCCCGGCATCGACGGCCTGCTGCACGTCTCGGACATGTCGTGGACCAAGAAGGTCACGCACCCCAACGAGGCCGTCAACAAGGGCGACAACGTCAAGTGCGTGGTGCTCGAGGTCGACCAGGAGAAGCAGCGCATCAGCCTGGGCGTCAAGCAGCTCACCGAAGACCCGTGGCTCCACCTCATCCCCGAGCACTACAAGCCGGGCATGGTCGTCCGCGGCGTGATCACCAAGATCACCAACTTCGGCGTCTTCGTCGAGCTCGAGGACGACCTGGAAGGCCTGCTCCACATCTCGGAGCTCGCCGACCACAAGGTCGAGAACCCGCAGGACGTCGTCAAGGGCGGCGAGGAGGTCGATGTCAAGATCCTCCGCGTCGACTCCTCCGATCGCAAGATCGGCCTGAGCCTCAAGCGGGCGCAGTGGGGCGATACCTCGGAGACCTCGGGCGGCGCTGAGTACGGCGGCGGCAGCCAGGACTTCGGTCCGACCCGCGGCGGCATGGACGATCACGGCGCCATGGGCACCGACAAGATCTCGTTCTGATCTGAGCCGTCAAACACGCAGCAACGCCGGCCTCGGTCTTCGGACCGGGGCCGGTTTCGTTTTGAAGGCCGCGTATCGTCGTCGTGGCGCGCTGAAGCCTCTCTAGCAGAGCGCGAGGAAGCAGAGCACCACGAGTGCAAGGATCCGCTGCTGGTGAGGCGTAAGTGGGAGCTGTCGCATGGTCAGGAACCTCATGGTCTTCAGTTGCTGGCAGAAGAGGTGGCAACCCCCGTGCCAGGAGCGATCGCGGCCTGCCCTGCTCCCTCAAGGCCCCGCGGGCGTTCAACGACTCGTGCGGCCTGCGATGCCGCGATGCCTCCATGCGACGTTTCCGCTCCGCATGTTGTATCAGATCAACACGTCCGCGTGGCTTGCGTGGGCCGGGTTGCTCTGCGTCTCGCTCATTCTCGGACGCGGCGTGGCTGCCCAGCCCTCGCCCGCGGCGCCCGGTGCGATCGCGACGATGGACGCCTTCGAGCGGGTCGAGCCTTGGGTCCGATCGCTAGCGGTGCCCGATGACGCTGCGGGACCGGACATGGGCGGCGCGTGCGTCACGCTCCGGCTCCGGGGCCGCGTCGTTGGTCGCGGCACGTCGATCGGCCTGGGCGAGCAGACGCTCGTGCAGGCCGCGCGTCTCGCGATCGCCGACGCGCTGCCCGCGCTGATCGTTTCGAGCGACGCCGATGCCGAAGCGCGGGCGCTGCTTGAGGCCCGGGCACTGGTTGTTTCGGTCGAGCTTGCGGGTGCGCCCGTGCCGCTCGCCGAGCAGACGTACACGGAGATTTCGGCCTCGCTTTCGCCGGGGCTCGATGCGGTCGCGGTCGGCCTCGGCAGCGCGGCCGACGCGGTGTTCCCGCTGGAGATGCTGGCCTCGGGCCAGCAGGCAGGGAGCGCAGCGTCTCGGCTGGTGTCGTCGATCTCGGGTGACGCGTTGACCGGCCTGCGCCAGCCATCGGATCTGATGGCGGACGCAAGGGCGAGCTTTTTCCGGCTGCGGACCTCCGCCGTTTCGCAGCTCCGCGCAGGCGGCGCGCCGAAGCCGCTCGTCCGCGGCGGGCGGTTGGTCGAATTGACGGATGTCGCGTCCAGGCGCGCTCTCGAGCGGTTCGTCGATGAAACCGCGGCCTGGCTTGCATCGCTGCACGATTCGGATGTGTACCTGCCCACGAACGACAGCGTCATCGAGCCGGCCTCGCCGGCCGGGCAGGCGCTGCGGGCGTTTGCGCTCGCCCGCGCGATCGCTGTACGAGGTGAATCGGTCGGCCTCGATCGCAAATCGCTCCGGGCTCAGATTGAACAGCTCAACACGCCCGACACGACGAGCAGAGCTCTTGCCAACCTTGCCAGGAGCGAGCTCGACATGCCGATGCTTGAGCTTGATCCGGCGGACGATCGAGGCGGGCCGGTCTCTCGGGCGATCGCTGCTTTCGCGCTCGCGCGAGCCGGAGAGCGTGAGCGCGCGGAGCGGCTGCTCAAGGGCCTCCGGCGGGTTGAGAATCCTGCGGAGCTCGTGGGCGCGATGCCCTGGCTCGGCTGGGCGGAGCAGGCCGCGGCCGGCGAGGGCGAGATCCCATCGGCGGTCGCCCTGCGGGAGATGCGGCGGATTGTGACAGACTTTCAGCTGACCGCCGCCGACGCGGGGGCGGACAACCTCGACCTGGTCGGCGGCATCGTCTTCACCTCCGGCACGCTCCCGCTCCCGACGTGGCAGTCGGCGCGGCCCGTCGCCTTCTTGGCGTCGATGCTCTCCGACGGGCGGCTGACCACGCCCGCCGAGCAGGACGCCGAGCTCGCGTCGCTGCTGCGCAGCCTTCGCTTCCTCCGCCAGCTTGCCGCGAGCGAGGCCGAGGCCTTCATCTACCGCGAGCCGGCCTCCGCGCTGGGCGGGATCCGCGCAGCCGTGTGGGATCAGCAGATGCCTACGGACGCCTCGGCGATGACGCTCCTGGCGCTGGTCGAAACGCTGGAATCGCTCGATTCGATGGCCCGGAAAGACCGCCAAGACGGCCCCAAATGACACCGCGGAATCGAGCGGGTCTTGGGGCCCGAGATCGTCGGGTAGTAGTGCCCGCAGAGGGGCGTTTGCCTATGATCCATCGGCCTTCTTTGGGCCGATTTTTCTAGGCCCGAACCCGCTTTCCGGGAGCTCCCCTTTCTATGGCCGACCACGACGACACGCCGGCAACACCGAGCCAGCCCGGGGGCGATGAACCCGTCGGCACAGACGCGACGGCCGACATGCCGAGCGACCCGCGCATCCGCGATCTTGAGATCGAGACCGAGCTGCGGGACAGCTACCTGACCTACGCGATGAGCACCATCATGGACCGGGCCCTGCCCGACGTCCGCGACGGGCTCAAGCCCAGCCAGCGCCGCATCCTGGTCGCAATGAACGACCTGAACCTGCGCCCCGGTCGCAAGCACATCAAGTGCGCGAAGATCACGGGCGATACGTCGGGCAACTACCACCCGCACGGCAACCAGGTGATCTATCCCACGCTCGTGGGCCTCGCGCAGAAGTGGAAGATGCGAGTGCCGCTTGTCGACCCGCAGGGCAACTTCGGCTCGATCGAGGGCGACCCGCCGGCCGCCGAGCGGTACACCGAGGCCCGCATGGACCAGGCCGCGATGGACCTGCTCGCGGACATCAAGCTCGACACGGTCGACTTTCAGCCGAACTACGACGACCGGCTCATGGAGCCGACGGTCCTGCCTGGGAAGTTCCCGAACCTTTTGATCAACGGCGGCATGGGCATCGCTGTGGGCATGGCGACCAGCCTGCCGCCGCACAACCCGACCGAGGTCTTCGATGCGATTACCCGCCTGATCGACAACCCCGAGATCACGCTCGCCGATCTGATGCAAGACGAGACCGACGACGACGGCAACGTCACCCGGCTCGGGATCAAGGGCCCCGACTTCCCGACCGGCGGCGTGATCCAGGGCCGTCGCGGCATCCTCGAGGCCTACGAGACGGGTCGGGGCCGCGTGAGCGTGCGGGGCGTCTGCCACGTCGAAGAGTCCGGCGGCCGGCAGCAGCTGGTCATCGATCAGATCCCCTACTCGCTCATGCAGACGACGCTCGTCGAGAAGATCGTCGAAGCGATCAAGGACGAGCGGATCAAGGACATCTCCGACGTGCGCAACGAGTCGGGCCGCAACGCGCAGACGCGGATCGTGATCGAGCTGAAGAAGGCCGGCGACCCCGCGGTCGTCGAGAATCAGCTCTACCAGTTCACGCCGCTGCAGCAGACGTTTAGCATGATCCACATCGCGCTCGTGGGCCGCCGACCGCGCACGCTCACGCTGCTCGAGCTGCTGAGGCTCTACGTCGACCACCGCATCGACGTGATCCGTCGGCGGACGGCGCACCTGCTCCGCGAGGCCAAGAAGAAGGCCCACGTGCTCGAGGGCATGATCTACGCGGTCTGCGACATCGACGAGGTGATCCGGATCATCCGCTCGAGCCGGACGCGCGAGGAAGCGATCCAGAAGCTCGTCGACAAGCGGTTCCAGATCCCCGCGGACCACCCGTTTGCGCCCAAGATCCCGAAGCGGATGATGGACACGGTCCGCGCGGCGGACGAGCTGGGCGGCGTGCTCCTGAGCCGCGTGCAGGCCGAAACCATCGGCAACATGCGGCTCATCCAGCTCACCGGGCTCGAGATCGAGAAGCTCGTCAAGGATTACACCGAGCTGGTGCAAGAGATCGAGGGGTACGAGCTGATCCTCGCCGAGCACGGGCGCGTGCTCGACATCATCCGCGAGGACTGCGCGGAGATGAAGGACCGCTACGGCTCGCCTCGGCTGACCGATATCCAGGACGCCGCGGGCGACATCGACCTCGAATCGCTCATCAAGGAGCACGAGGTCGCCGTGACGATCAGCCATCAGGCGTACGCGAAGCGCGTGCCGTTGGACACGTACCGTGCGCAGGGCCGGGGCGGCAAGGGCATCCGCGCGTCCGATTCGAAGGACGACGATTTCATCGAGCACCTGTTCGTCGCGAGCACGCACGCGAACTTGCTTGTATTTACCGATCAGGGGCGCGTCTTCAAGCTCAAGGTGTACGAGCTGCCCGAGATGACCCGCACGAGCAAGGGCCGAGCGATGGTGAACCTCGTGCAGCTCCGCGAAGGCGAGCGTGCGAGGAAATACCTGACGGTCACGAACGCCGAGTTCGAGAACCGCATCGAGGGCAAGCCGGACGAGGAGCCCGATCCGAAGTTTCTGACGTTCGTCACCCGCCGCGGGCTGGTGAAGCGGACGCTGCTCTCGGAGTACCGCCGGGTCATGAAGTCCGGCAAGATCGCCATCAACCTTCGGGATGGGGACGAGCTGCTCAACGTGCTGCTGACCGGAGGGCATGAGGACGTGCTGCTCGTGACGGCGAAGGGCATGGCGATCCGTTTCCCGGAAGACGACGCCAACCAGCAGGGCCGGGCGGCGTCGGGCGTGAAGGGCATCGCGCTCGCGGACGACGACCACCTGATCGCGGCTGTCGGCATCCCGATGCTCAAGGGCAGCGACGAGAGCGAGCAGGATGACGACAAGGCCAAGTACTCCCGCGAGCCAGCGCAGGCCGGGCTCACGCTGCTGACCGTCACGGAGAACGGCTACGGCAAGCGGACGGATGTGAACGACTACCGCGTCCAGCCCGAGGAGGGCCTGCCGCGGAGCCAGAGCCGGGGCGGCAAGGGCCGGGCTGATATCAAGACGACGGACCGCAACGGGCGATCCGCCGCCGCGTGTCTCGTGGGCGATGACGACGATGTTGTGGTCATCAGCCGCAACGGCCAGCTCGTGCGGATGTCCGCCGAATCGATCTCAAGCTACAGCCGGGGTACGCAGGGTGTTCGGGTTGTCGGCCTGAAGTCTGGGGATCAGGTCGTGGCGGTGGCGCGGGTCGTTGAGCGCGATGTGCAGGACGAGCCGGGCGACGAGCCGGAGAAGCAGGACGAGTAAGTCTGGAATTTTTCTTGGATCGGTCCGGATTGTCGCCCACGGATCGCCGGGTGCTGTATGCTCGGCCCATGCTTACCGACTGGTCCGACGACATCGTGATGGTCGACCTCGGCGACGACCCGCAGCTGACCGATGAGCTCGCGGCGGTCATCGACCGGATCGCCGAATCGCCGGCGGACCGCGTGCCTCACGTCGTGCTCAACATGGGGCACGTCGGGTACATCAAGTCGAGCAATCTTGCCCAGCTTATCAGGCTGCGGAAGCTGATGATCGAGTCGGGGCGCGGCCTGCGGCTCTGCTCGGTGGACGACCGCGTCTGGTCCGTGATGATGGTCACGGGCCTCGACAAGCTCTTTGATGTCTCCCCCGATCCGATGACAGCCCTCGCGACCATCCAGCTCGACAGCGCCCCCGAACCCAACGGCGCCTGAGCGGTTCGCCGCCCGATGCTCGCCACCCAGTGCTCGCGAATCGGTAGCAGAGACGCATGACCACGATCGATTCCAATCGAGCGGACGCTGGTCCGATCCCAGCGGGCCGGGCCGACGCGGGTGTCGCGTCGAACGACGGGCCCGCGGTCGCCCAGCTCGAATGCATCCGCAAGACGTATTACAAGCCCGATGGCTCGGTCATGGTCGAGGCCCTGCGCGGGATCGATCTGTCGATCGGCCGGGGCGACTACGTCGCGATCATGGGCGCTTCGGGTTCGGGCAAGTCTACGCTGATGAACATCTTGGGCTGTCTCGACCAGCCCACGTCCGGCCGCTTCCTGCTCGACGGGACCGACGTCACGACGATGGACGACGAGGCGTTGTCGTCGTTCCGAGGCAAGACGATCGGGTTTGTGTTCCAGGCGTTCAACCTGATCCCGCAGCTTTCGGTGGAGGACAACGTGAGCGTGCCGCTTTTCTACCGAGGCACGCCGCGGAAGGAGCGTCTCGATCGGGCGAAGGCTGCGCTCGAGCTGGTGGGGCTCGGCGAGCGGCTGGGCCACCGGCCGCGCGAGCTTTCGGGCGGTCAGCAGCAGCGGGTCGCGATCGCGAGGGCGTTGGTCGGCGAGCCGGTGGTGCTGATGGCCGACGAGCCGACGGGGAATCTCGACTCCTCAACCGGCGAGGCGATCCTGCAGACCTTTGAGCGTCTCCATGCCGGCGGGCTGACGATCATCATGGTGACGCACGACGATGAGGTATCGAACCGCTGCGAGCGTGTTGTCAGGCTCCGCGACGGGGATATCGAGATCGATCAGCGGCTGCGCACGCGGGAGCGGGCGTCTGCCGACCCATCTGTTCTATCTGCCCCATCTGTCCCATCAGCCCCATCAGCAGATCATGCGGCAGCCGACTGAGCCACCGCGGTTCGTTCGATCGCGAGCGCGGTGACGTCGTCGGCCTGATGCAGCGATCCGCGGGCGCCGTCGAGCTGTGTCTCAAGGGTCCGCAGCGCGTCGGCGATGGTCTGGCTCCGCTCACGCCGACGCCGACCGACCGAGAGCAGATGGTCGACGTACCCGGCCGAGGGCGAGGGCGCGCCGCCTTTCAGCACGGCATCGGCTTCGGGGAACGCGGTTTCGAACCCGTCCGAGTACATCAGCAGCGTTTCGCCCTCGCGGAGCTCGAAGATCTCCTCTTCGAACTCGGCCTCCTGGAAGACGCCGAGCAGCGGGCCGCCGGCCTCGACCTTTGCAACCTCGCCGCTTGAGATCCGCAGCGGCTGCGGGTGCCCCGCGTTGGCGATGCGCACGAGCCCGCTCACACGGTCGATGATCCCGTAGACGGCGGTCGCGAACCTCGGGTTGCCGTCGCTCACGTCGCAGAGCTCGTCGTTGAGCCTTCCGAGCGCGTCGGCGGGCGTGATGAGCGTGCCGTCGATCGTGCAGCCCCTCATCGGGAGCGATCGGCTGATGATCATGGTGAGGAGCGCAGCGGGCACGCCGTGCCCGACCGCGTCGGCGATGAAGAACGCCACGCGCCGGTCGTCGATCTCGGCGAGGTTGTAGATATCGCCGCTGACGTAGCCGGCCGGCCGGTAGAGCACCCCGAAGTCCATGCCGTCGACGGCGGGCAGGTCCGTGGGCACGAGTTCCTGCTGGATGCGGCTCGCGAGGCTGAGCTCCTGGCTCATGCGCGACATTTCTTCACGCACGCCGCCGGTCGTTTTCTGGCTGATCCGCAGCTCCCGCCGCAGCTCGCTCGCTGCCTCGTCGCACGAGCAGACCGCGTGCAGAGCCGAAGCGAGCTCCGCGTCGGGCGTCGATGCTGACCGGACGACAAGGCCTCCGCTCGATGCGGAGACGTCCGAGTCCAAGTCCTCGACGAGCACAAGGCCGGTCACGTGCGCGGACCGCAAGCGGTCGATGGCCTTCAGGAGATCCCGGTCTCGGATGCGGCGTGCATCAATGACGAGAACGCTCTCGTGCGTCGAGACGCCAGGCTCTGATTCGAGATCTGCGGAGAGGTCCTCGCCCGATCGCAGATGCGGCGTCGGGATCGATGAAGGATCGGGCCAAGCCTTCAGGATCGCATCGAGCCGCAGCCCGAGCCATCCGGGCTCGTGATCGCCGCGGTATCCAGTGAGCACACGCCCCATGCTTCCCCCATCGCACCGCGCTGCCACTGTGCGCTGTTCCGGCTCCGCGTGCGGTTCTCGGACACGGCAGCATCCCTCGCGCCCAAACCTACGACGCCCAGGAGGTATCGGCGTGCGGCGGCCCGGCCTTCACCGGCGAATGGGTCCGGAGCCGGTGTTATCGCGCGCGTTCACGCCAGCCCCGTGCATCGCTGATCTCGATCGTGTCGCCCCGGTCGATGCCGAGCCGGTCGATCGTGCCCCCGGCGAATTCGAGGACGGTGGGCACTGCCGAGCGGCTCGAATATCGGCGGAGCCGGCGGTCATACGCCGCATCGCTCTCGCCTTCAGCCTGGGGCTCTTCGGGCAGCATCGCGTGCCTGGCAACGACGATCCCGAGCGAGTCGACGTAGACGATGTCGATCGGAATCGGGCAGTGCCGCATGACGAAGTCGCGCTTGGCAGCCCTCGTGAAGAAGAAGGCCATGCCCCCATCGGGCGCGATCTCGTCCCTGTAGCTCAGGCCTCGAAGCCGCGTGTCGTTGTCAAGCGCTGGCTCGAGGAAGAAGACGTGCTCGACGCCTTCGTCGTCGGTGACCGTCACCCGCACGAGGTCCGCCCCCGCGGCGCTCCCGCCGCCGCCGCCGCTTCCGCACCCGAACAGCGCCGCAGCCGCGATCAGCATCACAATGAACGAGCCCCATCGAGCAGCCATCGGTCGTCCTCCGGTGAGAAAGTGACGTCTCCCTTCGGCATGGTACCGAGCCGGAACGCCGCGGCGAATTCGGCGGCGGTCATGCGTTTCGGCCGGCCCATGCCGCACCAGCCGGCGATGAGCGCGACGATGCGCCCCGCCGGCACGCCGCGTCGGCGGTAGGCGTCGAGCCGGGTGTCGCCGTGACGCTTGGCGAGCCGTCGACCGTCCGATCCTCGCACGAGCGGCACGTGGATGTAGCCCGGCGGCTCGATCGCCAGCGGCTCCATGAGCAGCATCTGCCGACCGGTTGAGGGCAGAAGGTCGTCGCCGCGGACAACGCGCGTGACGCCCTGCCGGTGGTCATCGATCACGACGGCGAGCTGATACGCGGGCGCGCCCCGCTTGGTCCAGACCACGAAGTCGCCCACGTCGTCGCTCGGCACGACCCGGACCGGGCCAGCGAAGCCGTCAGCGACATCAACTGATCTCTCCGGGCACGCGAAGCGCCAGTTTGCCTCGGGACGATCGAACGCCGCCGGCCGATGTTCAGGCCGGAGAGCCGCAGGAAAGCGGCTTTCGCTGTCGCCCTCGTTCGGCGCGCTCCGTGCTTCGGCGAGCTGCGATCGGGTCAGGTCGCTCGGGTAGACCAGTCCGGCGGCGGCGAGCGCGTGCATCGCATTTCGGGATGGGACGGTGTCCGTCGATTGCAGAGGGACCTCGCGGTCCCAATCGATGCCGAGCCACGCGAGCGTGTCCCGGGTCTGCGCGATCGTTTCGGGTTTCACGCGTGGCGTATCGAGGTCCTCGATCCGCAGCAGCACCTGCCAGCCGCGCTGCCGAGCGAGCGCCCAGTTGATCAGGAACGTCCGGGCGTTCCCGAGGTGCAGCGCTCCGGTCGGCGACGGGGCCAGGCGTGTCGTGTGCGGCGTCACACTGACAGGCTACACTCCGACGCGACCGGCGGAGGTCCGGACGCACGCGCAGCATCGGATGGAGACGCGATGGACAAGCTCAGCGATGGAGAGATCAAGGCGGCGCTCGAGACCGCGTCCGACTGGTCCGAGGTCGGGGGCGAGATCCAGCGGACGTTCCAGTTTGAGGACTTCCTGGGGTCCATGGCGTTTGTGCAGAAGGTCGCGGACTACGCAGAGCGTGTCCAGCACCACCCCGACATCCTGATTCGCTACAACAAGGTGACACTGACCGTCTCGACGCACGACGCGGGCGGGATCACCAGCAACGACTTTGAGCTTGCGCAGGCCGTGGATCGCTTCGCGAAGGCCTGATGCGAACCCATTGATGAGCGCACGCGCAGCGAGTTACGCGGCCCGCATCGCGCTGCCGCTTTGCACGGGCCTGCTGGCCCCTTGACCCGGTCATCACCGCAATTCGACGGACCAGTAGGCGTTATCGAGGAACTGCTTCCACGACTCGTACCGGTCGTGCCCGAGCCGGACCGAGATCAGCGGGTTGCGCTTGGGCATCGCGGGCGGGCGGATGAGCGACATCCTCGCCTGATCGGGCGTGCGGCCGCCCTTCTTCGAGTTGCAGCGGATGCAGGCGCAGACGAGGTTCTCCCACGAGTCGCCGCCGCCCTGTGATTTCGGGTTGACGTGATCGATCGAGAGCTCGCTGGTCGGGAAGTGGTTCCCGCAGTACTGGCAGCGGTTGCGGTCTCGGGCGAACAGGTTGCGACGGTTGAGCTTGATGCGCTGCTCGGGCAAGCGGTCGTAGCCGTAGAGCCTGATGATCCTCGGCACGGCGATGTCCATCCGCACAGTTCTGACCCAGTCGTGGCGGTCCCGCTCGTATTCGGCGGCGAGCTGGCTGACCTCTGCCCACGAGGCGAAGTCGTAATTCAGGTACTGCCCCTCGTCGATGTGAATCACCTCTGCGAGGTTCCGAGCGAGCATGCCGAACGCCCGCTTCGCGGAGACGACCCGGACCGCGAGGTACAGCTTGTTCAGGACGAGCACCTTGCAGTCGAGGCCCGAGGCCGGCAGCGCGACGGTGCCCGGGCCGAACGCGGGGACCTCGTGGGCGGCGTCGGCTTGCTCTGGCTGCGCGGAGGCCGCATGCTCGCCGTTCGTGGCCTTCTTCGGCTTGGTCCGCTTCCTGCTCATGGGTCGATTCCGTTCGCTTCTCCGCTTGAGCCGCGGGTGCTCCGCACCTAGGCCTATCAAGGTGATTCGTTCGGCGGCCGCTTCGGGTTCGGCGGTCGCCGATCGACTCGCCTGAGCTTACCGCAAGGGCTCGTGTCGGAAGCGACGGATTCCGGTCGTCAGGCACGAGATCGCGCGCTCTTCACAGAGTTCGAACGTTTCCTGGTCTCGCTTCGATCCGCCGGGGTGCACGATCGTCCGGACCCCGGTGTCCGCGAGGAGCGCGGGGCCATCGTTGAAAGGGAAGAACGCGTCGCTGACCGCGATGGCGTTTCTCGCCGATTCGCCGGCCTTCTCGGACGCGAGCCGGCAGGCTGTGAGGCGGTCCATCTGTCCGGCGCCGGCTCCGAAGAGCCTGACGCACCCCGGTCGCTCCGCGTCCGGCCCGCCGATGGCGACGGCGTTGCTGGCGAGCGCCTGCGCGATGGCTTCGATCACGCGAGCCGCGCGGATGGTCGTGCTCTCGGCAGAGGGACCCGCCGCATGGTGCCAAGCGTGCTCCTCCACGACATCGTCGGGCGTCTGCACGAGCGCGCCGCCCGGGACGAGCCGGATCAGCCTCGGCTCGGGCGCCGGCCGGGTCCCGACGAGAATTCGGAGATTCTTCCAGCGATCGCGGAGCCGGTCGGCGGCCGCGGGCTCGAAGCCGCCGGCGACGATGACCTCAAGGAAGACGCCCTCTTCGCAGAGCCTTTCGGCAGCGGGCGCAGTCAGCGTGGCATGGCAGGCCATGATGCCACCGAACGCTGCGATCGGATCGCCGGCGAATGCACCGTCGGCGGCGAGCGCCGGATCTGGCGCGACGGCTGCCCCGCAGGGGTTCGCGTGCTTCACGATGACCGCGGATGCGAGGTCGGGCTCGATCCGGCCGAGCGTGCAGGCCAACGCCCACGCTGCTGCAGCGTCGGCGATGTTGTTGTACGAGAGCGGCTTGCCGTGCAGCTGCTCGGCGTCGAGCACGCCGCCGCCCGCTCGCCCATCGGTGTAGACCGCAGCCTGCTGATGGGGGTTCTCCCCGTAGCGGAGCACCTCTCGGCGCGAGAGCGCGACGGTGATCCGCTCGGGAAGCGGGTCGCTCCCGTCCTCGGCATCCGCGAGATACGACGCGATGGCCGCGTCGTATGCGCAGGTCCGGGCGAACGCCTTGGCTGCGAGCGATCGGCGGAGCGCGAGCGCCGCGTCGGCATTGCCCGCGTGGAGCGAATCGATGACCCGGCCGTAGTCGGCCGGATCGGTAATGACCGCGACGCTGGCGTGGTTCTTCGCGGCCGAGCGGATCATGGCGGGGCCGCCGATATCGATCTGCTCGATCGCTTCGTCGCGGGTCGTGCCGTCGCGGGCAATCGTGCTTTCAAACGGGTACAAGTCGATCGCGACGAGGTCGATCGGGCCGATGCCGTGCGCCTGCATCGTTCGGCGGTGTTCGGGGTGGCTCCGCACGCCGAGGAGCCCGCCGTGGACCATCGGGTGGAGGGTCTTGACGCGGCCATCGAGCATCTCGGGGAAGCCGGTGATCTGGTCGACGGGCGTGACAGCGGTGCCCGCGTCCTCGATGGCGCGGGCGGTGCCGCCGGTCGAGATGATCTCGAACCCGAGGCGGTCGAGTTGGGCGGCGAACTCGGCGACGCCCGATTTGTCGCTGACCGACAGCAGCGCCCTCTTTGGCTCGCCGCCGATCCCGGGTTCTGCTGGATCGGATGGCATCGCGGTCAGTTCTGCGGCGAGAAGCGTGCGACAACGCCCTCGTTGCTCGTGATGTAGATGTTGCCGTCTTCGAACTGATCGGCATCGATGTAGAGCACATTTGGCACTCCGATGGTGTCGATGACAACGCCGCGCTGCGGATCGAGGAGCGAGAGCTCTCTGCCGTCCCAGACCATGAGCCTGCCCGATCGGACGCCGATGACCCGGCCTCGGACGGCCGGGCTTTCCCAGAGCACGTCACCGGTCGCGGCATCGAGCGCGGTCATGCCGGCTTCTCTGAACGAGCAGTAGACGACGCCCGAGTAGAAGACTGGCGGGTCTCTGAGCGCGTCTTGCGTGCGGTGCCGCCAGACGGGAGCTCGCTCCCGCGGGTTGAACGCGTAGAGCGAGTAATCGAGGCTCGGCACGAACAACAGCCCGCCGCCCGAGCCGAGCGGCGCGCCGGGGCCGTCGAAGATCTCGCTCTGCGACGTCTGGCGGAACGTTACCGGGTCGACGAAGATCACCCGGCCTCGATCGTTGACCGCGCCGATGATGCCGTCGACCAGGACGGGATTCTGCACAAAGACTCCGCCGATGCCGTGGCCCCACGCCTTGAAGCCAGTGGCGAGGAAGTGGCCGAAGAGCTCGCCGCCGTTGCTTCCGACGACGACGACGTTGCCCTGCACGAGCGGGGGGGTGTTGACGAGGCGCTCGTAGCTCTGACGATCGGTGAGGAAGCCAGTTTCGGCGTCGACGATGAAGACGTCGGCCTCGCTCGAGATGATCACGCGTTCGCCGTCGACGGCGATGCCGGTGTACTTGGTGAGCGGGTTGCTGACGTTGTTGTTCCAGATCTGCTCGCCGGTCGATTTATCAAAGGCGGTGACAGAGCCAACGGACGACTGGGTGATCAGCAGGTCTCCCTGCACGACGGTGCGGACCGGAGACTGGTCGACGGCGAGCGGGGAGGCGACCTTCCAGTTGTAGCGGTAGCCGATGCGTCGCCAGGCTGCGTTCTCGACGGGCAGCAGCTCGACACGCTGCTCGGTGCTCAGCCCCTTGGGCTTCGAGCAGCCCGGTGAGAGGAAGGGCAGGAGCACCAGCGCGGGTGCGAGGACGATCAGGATCCGGGTACGGCTCACGGTGTGCTCCCGCTCATGCCGATCTGCGTCGGCGTAGGCTTTTGGACGATGGGTGTCGTCCGCGGGAGTCGTCCGCGGATGCGTCCGGGGGAGTATCCAGCCGCCCGCGTCGGCGGTCAAGCGTTGAGCGTCAGGAGGATGCCGCCGTGTTCACCGGGCTTGTCCAGGCACTGGGCCGAGTTGAGGCGATGTCGCTTCACGCATCGGGCGCGAGGCTCGAAGTCGGGGCAGCGTGGGACGCGAGGCCCGATGTCGGCGACTCGATCTGCGTCTCGGGGTGCTGCTTGACGCTCGCCGAACCGGTCGGTGAGGCCCCGGGTGGCGTGCGGATGGCCTTCGATGTCATCCACGAGACGCTTCAGAAGACGGCCCTCGGCGGGCTCACGGCGGGCTCCGCGGTCAATCTTGAGACGAGTTGCACGCCCACGACGCTGCTCGGCGGGCACATCGTTCAGGGCCATGTCGAAGGCGTGGGGGCGTTCGACCGGGTGCAGACCGGGGACGACTGGCGTATTACGGTCCGGCCTCCGGCGGACCTGATGCCGTACATCACGCCCAAGGGATCGATCACGATCGACGGCGTGAGCCTGACCGTTGCCGAGGTCGATGTCGCGGGCGGGACGTTCGGGGTCGCGCTGATCCCGACGACGCTCGAAGCGACGACGCTCGGCGAGGCGAAGGCCGGCGGGCGGTGCAACCTCGAGACCGACATCCTCGCCCGGACGGTGCTGCACTACACGCGGCACTACGCAAGGGCGGCGGCGTCCGACGTCGGGCCCGCGGCGGACGGCAGCGGCTGAGCATGCGCGTCCTCGGTATCGATCCAGGCACGCGGATCACCGGCTACGGGTGCATCGATGCGCCGGCGGAGATCGGCGCTCGGCCCGTGCTGGTGGAGGCCGGCGTGGTGAGGCTTGTCAAGGGCGGAGATCCCGCGCCGGAGCTTCCGAGCCGGCTGAGCGAGCTCGAAAGAGATACCAGCGAGCTGATCCAGCGCGTCCAACCGGATGTCATCGGCATCGAGGCGATGTTTACCAACCTGAAACACCCCGGCACGATCATCACGATGGCTCACGCTCGGGGCGTGATCATGCTCGCGGCGCACCGGTCGGGGGCCGAGCTGGTTGAGCTGCCGCCAGCGAGCGTCAAGAAGGCGCTCGCGAGCAGCGGCGGGGCGGACAAGAGCCAGATCCAGGAGTCCGTCCGGCTCGCGCTCGGGCTGACCAAGGCACCGAAGCCGAGGGATGTGGCGGACGCTCTGGCGATCGCGATCACGGCCACGCGACGATCGGCGATGGCTCGGCTGACCGGCCCGCGGCGGTAAGATTCGTCCATGGCCAGAGACATCCCACGTGCCCAGGTTCTGATTGTCGAGGATGAGGCGGACCACGCCGACGTCATGGCTGACGCGCTGCGGAAGCCCGGGCACGTCTGCACGATCGTGACGGGCGTCGAGGCGGCACTGACCGAGCTGCGGGGCGGGGTGTTCGATGTCATCGTGACCGACCTCCGCATGCCTTCCTCGGCGGGGGCCGCGTTCGGCGAGAGGCGGGTCGCTGCCGACGGAGGCGACGCCGGGCTCATCGTGCTCCATGCTGCGGCGGATCTGCAGCCGACATCTGAAACGATCATGGTCACGGCCCACGGCGACGTGCCCACGGCGCGGGCAGCGTTCAAAGACGGCGCGTACGACTTCATCGAGAAGCCGCTGGACCTCGAGGTCTTCCGGAATCTGGTCAACCGGGCCGCCGAGACCGTGCTACTCCGGCACCGCAACGACGAGCTGCAAGACGAGCTGGACCTGTCGGGCTTCGAGGGCCTGATCGCCGTAAGCGAACCCATGCGGCGCGTGCTCAGCACGGTGAAGACGGTCGCGGCGTCGAACATCCCCGTGCTCATCACGGGCGAGAGCGGCACGGGCAAGGAGCTCATCGCGCGGGCGGTGCACCGCAACAGCAAGCGGAGCGCCGGGCGCTACGTCACCTTCAACTGCGCGGGCCAGAGCGAGAGCCTGATCGAGGACCAGCTGTTCGGCCACGTCCGCGGGGCGTACACCGGCGCGGAGAAGGACCGCGAAGGCGTGTTCGAGTACGCGAGCGGGGGGACGCTCTTCCTTGATGAGATCGGCGACATGCCCCTGAGCATGCAGCCCAAGCTGCTGCGCGTGCTCGAGCAGGCCGAGGTTGTTCGGCTCGGATCGAACGATCCCCGGCCGATCGACGTGCGGTTCGTGAGCGCGACGAACCGCGATCTGCGCGAGGATTCGAAAGAAGGCGCGTTCCGCGAGGATCTGTTCTTTCGAGTGAACGGGTCGCACATCCATCTGCCGCCGCTGAGGGAGCGCCGGGAGGACATCCCGCCGCTGGTGATGCACGGGATCCGCCGGTTCACGGAGCAGCTGGGCGACGGGCGCGACGTGCCCTCTATCGGCGACCCGGCGATGCTCCGGCTGACGGCGTTCGACTGGCCCGGGAACGTCAGGCAGCTGCTGAATTCGGTGCAGAACATGGTCGTGACGGCGCTGGGGCCTGCCGAGCCGGGTGAGGCGGTGGAGCTGGGCGTTGAGCACCTGCCGCCCGAGATCCGGGACGCTGAGATCAGCGATGCCGAGCCCAGCGGCGGGGGCTCGCTGGCTGGCACAAGCCTCGATCAGCTCGAGAAGCGGGCGATCCGGGAGACGCTTCGGCTCACCGGCGGGAACCGGGAGCAGGCCGCCGGGCTGCTGGGCATCGGCGAGCGGACCCTGTACCGGAAGCTCAAGGAATACGGCCTCCGCTGAACCCGACCCGCTTCGATCGCCGATGGTTGAGACTGAGTCTCAGCCGGGGTACAGTCTCGCCGAGCGGGAATCGTTCCGGTGAGACCGGACAGCCGGTGGGGCCAGACAGGAGGTCCAGTGAAGCCACGATCGTCCATCCAGATGTCTTGCGTGTGCGGCCTGATCGCTGCGGGTGCCCAGGGCCAGGGATTCGTCCCGCCCGATCAGTTCGGCTGGTCCCGCGGTGACGCGTTCACGACGCACTATCAGTGGGAAGACTTCACTTCGGCTACGGGCGATAACGCGCCGGACATCGCGGGGTCGCCCGCCGGCGGCGTCGATGGTGTGGCGCCAAACGTCGTTGAGACCACCGGCACCGCGTTCATCACGAGCACGGGCAACATCTATTCGATCACGGGCGTCATCGAGTTTGAGATCACCGTGCCCGTGATCGAGCAGCCGGGCGGCACAACCGATGTCGTCCTGCAGACCCGCACGCAGGGCCGAGAGATCGACCAGGCCAGCATCCTGTGCAACGGCGAGCCGCCCGTGGAGACGGTTGAGCTATACCGGTTTGTGCTCGGGCCGGACGATATTTTCGGCGGCTCGCTCGTCGACGTCATCCACCGGTTCGAGGTGGCGAGCGCCAATCCGGCGGTGATCACCTTTGCAGCGGCGGACACATCGCTGAGCCTCGACCGGGTTTCGGTTGACACGCGGAGCACGGAGGCCGATGGCTGTGAGGCGGACGCGAACGGCGACGGGCTCGTCACGCCCGCCGATTTCACCGCGTGGGTCCTGGCGTTCAACACGCGGGCGCCGGCGTGCGATCAGAACGGCGACGGGCTGTGCAC
>JBCBNT010000012.1:0-47309 GCA_039821685.1 Planctomycetota bacterium
CCGGCTGCGCGACGCCTGGCCTGAATTCCTCGACCGGCGGATCGATACCCAGATCGCTGAGGCCCGCCGCACGCTCGGCGGCCGGTACAACGTCTCCAAAGACGAGAAGCACCGGCTCGCCTTCGCGTCCGCCTTCGACACGATCACGAGCCGCCAGGCCCGCGAAGATGTCCGCGACGTCGCCGACTGGGCGATCCGCAACATCTTCTTTAACCTTGACGATTACGACCCGGCGCACCCCGACGCGTGGGTGCTCGTCGTCTTACCAACGACGCGGCACTTCGAAGACTGGGCCCGCCGGACCTACGGCGACCTGCCGCGCTCGGCCACCAGCCAGCTCGGCGGCGCGTACGACCACGACGCCAAGGAACTCGTGGCGATCGACCTGGGCTCGACGCTTCGGCACGAGTTCTTCCACGTCTTGCACTGGCGCTCCGCGGGCAGGCTGGGACAGAAGGGCCACCCGATCTGGATACAAGAAGGCCTCGCGTCGCTCGTCGAAGACATGGATCGGACCGCGCAAGGCCGATACGAACCCGCGCCGAGCTGGCGGACCAACTCGATCAAGCGGCTTGCGATGCAGAACAAGCTCCCGGCGATCCGAGACTTCGCCGGCATGTCCCGCGAACGCTTCAGCGGCTCCCGACCGCTCCGCAACTACGCCTACGCACGCTGCGTCTTCATGTACCTCCACGAGCTCGGGCTGCTCGACAACTGGTACCGCACGTACACCGCCGGGTACTGGGACGACCCAACGGGCGTCGAAGCGATCGAGGCCGTCACCCAGCTGAGCGACACGGAGTTCGACGACGCGCTGCGCCGATGGGCCCTCGAACTGCCCGAGGTGTATGAGCAGAACCGCCCGCCGCTGCTCGGCATCGGGGTGCAGCTGGGTCTCGCGCAGGGTGACGGCCCGGTCGTCCGCAAGCTCATCCATGACAACGCATCCCGCGCGGGGCTCAGGCCGGGCGATGTGATCACGTCGTTCAACGGGCGCTCAGTGCGCGACCTCAACGAGTTCTACCGCGTGCTCACGGGGCTCAATCCGGGCCAGCGCGTCGACCTGCAGTACCGCCGACGCGCCGACCATCGGTCGACCACGGTCGTGCTCGTGGAAGCGAGATAAATCCGACGCAACCGTCACCATCGCTCTTGCGGGTCATGCGGGCGGCCGATACTATGCAGTACATAGTATGCGAGACCTGTCGTCTGGCCCGGAGCCTCATACGTGAAACTCGAACGCGAACTCATGCGAGGCGCAGGACCCACGGCCGTGCTCAAGCTGCTCGAGCACGGCGAGATGTACGGCTACGAACTCGTCGAGGCCCTCGAACGGCGATCCGGGGGCGTCCTCGCGATGGGACAATCGACCTTGTACCCCATGCTGTACAACCTCGAGGCCAAGGGGTTGATCGCCTCGACGCGAAAGATCGGCGATACTGGCCGGCAGCGGAAGTACTACCGGCTGACCGGTGACGGTCGGCACAAGCTCAGCGCCGACACCGAGCAGTGGAACCGCCTGGCCGGGGCCCTGACCACGCTCGGCGTGCTCAGCCCGAGCCGACTCAGCTGGCCCGCTCGGAACCGGGCGGTGCCGGCATGACCGGTGCCAGCAGCGACAACAAGGCCCCCACTCACCTCAGGATCCCCTTTCGCCGGGGGCACGGGTCGAGGCGGCTGCTCGACGAGGCCGCGCTGCCCGAGCCGTGCACGGAACTGATCCAGACCGTGGCCCGCCGGGCGAGGCTCTGGCCCGGCGAACGCGCCGACGTCACCCGCGAGCTGATCGACCACGCCCGCGACGCGCTGGCTGCGGGGCAGACTCCTGAGCAGATCGTGGAGCGGTTCGGTGACCCTTCCCAAGCCGCGGCGCTGATCGCGCGGGCGCGGAAGCGTCAGCGGCACCCGCTGCTGGCCGCCTGGGCTGTCGCGGTCAAGCTCGCGGCTTTCACGCCGATCGCGGTTGTCGGCGTCTACGCGATCCTCTTCGCGCGATTCCACGCTGCCAGCCCGACGGTGCGGACCAACTACTTTGCGATGATCGACGAGGCGCGCCCCGATCCGGCTTCGCTGGTGGTCGAGGGCTTCCTGCCGCACCGGACGTACAACATGGCCCGCGTGACGTGGGATGATTTCGTCGCTGACCAGAAGGCCGCGATCGAAGGAGCGCCATTCGACGAGGATCTCCCGCGGACAGCGGCCGAGGATCCGAGACGGATCGGCCGAGGACATCCAGAGTTCCAGGCGACCGCATCGAAGATCAGGGCACTCAGGCCGCTCCTCGACCGCGTCGCCGCGGCAGCCGCGATGCCGGATCACGGGACGCCGTTCACGAGCGAGTACGGCGCAGCGCAGGCCGAGGACCGAACCCTGCCGATCGAGGCGCGCCTGAACGCTTTCGCGTCGACGCCGAACGACCCTGAAGACCAGCGTCCGCTTTTCGAGGTGATGCTCCCGCATCTCGCCGATATGCGGCGCTGCGCGATGCTCCTCGCGTTCGATGCACGCCTTGCGCTGGACGAATCCGACGCCGAGAGGGCGATCGGCCGCTGGATGGCGCTGCTCGACCTGGCTGAGCAGGCGCAGGCCGACGGCTTCGTGATCTCGAGCCTCGTCGCGATCGCCATTCACGAGTCGGCGACGCAAGAGATCCGGCGGGGTCTGCACCGGCATCCTGACACTTTGACCGAAGAGCAGATCGGCACCATCGAGTCGCGGCTCGTGGCGTCCGGGCCGGCGACGCTCCGCTTCAGCCTCGACGCGGAACGCCTCATGATCGATGACATCCTGCAGCGCACCTTTACCGATGACGGCAACGGCAACGGCAGGATTACACCAGAAGGGTTTCGGGCGATCCATGACCTGGCAGGCTCGGGCGACCGGACCGGGGAAACGCTCCGGAGCGCCACGCTGCCCGCGACCGCAACCATTGTTGCCGATCGCGCGACGCAGCGGCGGATCATGCTCGATGCGTTCGACCGGATCGAGGCTGCAGCGGAGCGAGCGCCGAACGAGCCGTCGCCGGACAATCCCGACGCGTCCGTGTTCCGGCGCGACGCCGATCGCAGGATCGACCCCTACCGCTACATCATCCCCTACACCTTCCAGCCCGCTATGGGACGGGCATTTCAGAACCTGCACGCGGCGCGACTGCAACTTGACGCGACCCGTGCCGCGCTGGCGGCCGAGTTGTTCCGCCGATCCATAGGCGAGTACCCCGAGACGATCGACGACCTCGTTCCCGGGTATCTCGGCGCACCGGCCCCCGACCCGTTCGACCCCGGAGAACCGCTGCGCCTCGAGGCTGTCCCTGGAGGCTTTGTGATCTATTCGGTGGGCGAGAACGGCGTGGACGACGGAGGCACGCCTGTTCTTGGCAACACGGGCCGAGACGCGGGCCGACCGATCCCCCACCGGTTCTGGGCTCGCTTCGGGGCCGGCACCCCCTACGAAACGGGCGACTGGATCCTGTTCCCACCCGACTCCATCGATTGAACCGTTCGCACGCGGCCCGTGAGCGCGAGCCGACAGACCGGTTCTCCTCTAAACTGGCTCTTCCACCACCTGGTCGCTCCACACCGGCCGACGGGTGCCGCTTCACGGAGGGAGCCGCGATGCAGCAGTACCACGAATTGCTCCGGCACATCCTCGATGCCGGCGTCCGCAAATCCGACCGGACCGGCACCGGCACGCTCTCGGTCTTCGGGCATCAGTCCCGCTATGACCTCAGCGACGGGTTCCCGCTCGTAACGACGAAAAAGCTGCACATCCGCTCGATCGTGCACGAATTGCTGTGGTTCCTGTCCGGCTCGACGAGCGTCAAGCCGCTGCAGGGAGCGGGCGTCTCGATCTGGAACGAGTGGGCCGACCCGGACACCGGAGAGCTCGGGCCTGTCTACGGCTACCAGTGGCGCTCCTGGCCCGCCCCCAACGGCGAGTCGATCGACCAGATCACGAATTTGCTGCGTCAGCTCCGAGAAACGCCGGACAGTCGACGCCTGATCGTCTCGGCGTGGAACCCGGGCCAGATCGATCAGATGGCTCTCCCGCCCTGCCACGCGCTGTTTCAGTTTTACGTCTCGCCGGGTGATGGCGGGCCGGACCGGCTGAGCTGCCAGCTGTACCAGCGTTCCGCTGACGTTTTCCTCGGCGTGCCCTTTAACATCGCGAGCTATGCGCTGCTCACGCACATGATCGCGCAGGTCGTAGGCATGGAGCCCGGCGAGTTCATCCACACACTCGGCGACGCTCATCTGTACACCAACCACCTTGAGCAGGCCCACGAGCAGCTCACCCGCGAGCCGAGGGCCAAGCCCACGCTTCGCATCAACCCGGACGTGACCGACCTCTTCGCGTTTACGTACGACGACATCGCCGTGGACGGGTATGACCCGCACCCGCACATCAAGGCCCCGGTCTCGGTCTGACCGAAGACCAGTCGGCTAGCCTGCATCATGGCTGTTGCACTTATCGCCGCGATGTCATTGAACCGCGTCATCGGTCGAGATGCCGGCCTGCCCTGGCGGCTGCCGGACGATATGAAGCACTTCCGCCGGACCACGATGGGCTGCCCGGTCATCATGGGTCGTGCGACGTTTGACGCCGACACGGGCGTGCTGCCGGGCCGGCTCAACATCATCGTGACCCGCAACAGATCGTTCCGCGCCGATGGCGCCGAGGTCGCGCACTCGCTCCGCGGAGCGATCGACATCGCGAATGCAAACGAGCCTGACCGCGACGCGTTTGTCATTGGTGGCGGCACGATTTATCGCGAAGCGATCCGTGACGCCGACCGGATCGAGCTGACAACGGTTCACGCCGTGATCGAGGGCGATACCACGTTTCCCGAGATCGACCCGGAGCGCTGGCAGCTCGCGTCGGCGAGGCATCAGGTGGCCGACGACCGGCACGCGCACGGGATGACGTTCCAGACGCTTGTCCGCCGCGGGTAAGCGGGAGCTCGACCACGCTCCGATCGGCAGCGGGGCCGTCTAATCCCGCGCCGGCGGCTCGCAGGGGCGGGTTCGCCCGCTTGGACACTTTTTGTGCACATTTCTGGCGTGCTCTAGGAATGAGTGTAGCTTGCGTGTGTCCCCGGTCGTATCCGGGGGCAGCGTTCTGAAACAGGACGTTTCCCCCGTGGGGGAGCCGCTCGGCGCCACACGGGTCCTTTGGTGCCGGGTGGTCTGGTGGCAGCGCCAGGAACCCAAACGACGTTTGTTCCGCATTTCTGCAGGAGAATTTGAGATGAAGACCCTTGCCATGATCGTTCTCGCCGGCTCGGCCTCGACCGTCGCCGCCCAGGACCTGCTCGTCTGCGTTGAGGAAGTTTCGGTCGGCCGCTGGGCCGTCTCGGCCGAGTACACCGGCGCGATCCCCGGTGCCGCGACCGGCATCGGCGCTATCTGGGCCGACACCAACTTCACCATCAACGGTGACGGCTCGGAGATCACGATCGACGCCGCGTCGGCCAACGCCGGCTACACCTCGGCCATCTTCGGTGTCCCGGCGATCACCAACGGTTCGACGGCTCAGTTCGTCGGCCTGCAGCCGGGTGGCGGCCTTGGTGCTCCCGACGCCAGCAACCCGCTCTCGGTCGTTGAGTTCGACTACGCCGGCGACCGCGCCGCTCTGGACTTCCAGCTGACGAGCCAGAACACCGCCCTCTTCACCGGCGATCCGCTCGAGCCGTTCGGCACCATCGGCACCTACCTCAACGTCGATGGCACGGCCGGCGAGCTGAGCTTCGCCGTCGAGGTCAAGCCCATCCCGGCTCCGGCCTCGGCCGCGCTGCTCGGCCTCGGTGGCCTCGCCGCCGCCCGCCGCCGCCGCTAATCGCAGCGACGCGATCTGATATTGATTCTGCCAGCCGCCCGGGCCACAGCCGGGCGGCTGGTCTTTTTGCGGCTTGACCATCGCCCGAGGCGGCTATTTCCAAACAGAATGCTATCTTTTTCCATTGCTTCGATTCGATGAAAATCCTGCGTCGCTCTTGCACCACGCCAGAGATTTCGGCTACGCTACGGAAGCGAGAGGTGCGGTCCTCTCGCATGGGACAGCTCGATCAGAAAGGTGTGGGCCTTTCGATCGGGTCAATTTGTAACCCTTGTGGTTAGTGGAGAAGTTTGAGATGAAGACTCTTGCTATGGTTGCGCTGTGTGGCGCCGCTTCGTCGGCTGCTGCTCAGGTTGATATGCTCGTGTGCGTCGACGACCTCGACGGCGACGGCCGCTGGGTTGTCACCGCCGAGTTCCTCGGGGAGATCCCCGCCGGTGCGACGGCGATCGGCGCCCTCTGGGCGGACACGAACTTTACGATCTCCGGCGACGGCTCGGACATCAACATCGATGCCGCCTCGGCCAACCCGGGTTACACCTCGGCGATCTTCGGCGCGCCGTCCATCACCAACGGCTCGACGGCTCAGTTCGTCGGCCTGCAGCCCGGCGGTGGCCTCGGTGCACCCGATGCCAGCAACCCTCTTTCGGTTGTCGAGTTCGACTACGCCGGCAACCCGGCCGCCCTGGGCTTCGAGCTCACCAGCCAGAACACCGCTCTGTTCGTGGGTAACCCCCTTGAGCCGTTCGGCACCATCCTGACCTACCTCGACGTCAACGGCGACGCCGGCTCGCTCTCGTTCGATGTCGTCATCAAGATTCCGGCGCCGGCTTCGGCTGCCCTGCTGGGCCTCGGCGGCCTCGCCACCGCCCGCCGCCGCCGCTGAGCGGACATCTCCTCCGCCTTTGCGGAGTAACATATCGCCTGATATCGCCAGCCGCCCGGCCCGTCCGGGCGGCTGGTCGTTTTGCTGCGAAGTCTTAGCGCTTGGGATTTAGGGCTCGAAATCCCGCATCCCAGCCGATAATCGCAGTTTTGGATCTGGGAAAGCTGACTTTTTCTGTGAAGTCGCTGGCGAACCCCTTGTTCGTGGTTTCGGCCACGGTTATCCTTGTCGAGCACGAATTCATCGCAGGATGCGTGCCCATGACTCACAGGTACTTGAGGAGAGAGAAGAAATGAAGAACCTTGCACTGCTCGCTATCGCTGGCTCGGCTTCGACCGTGGCTGCCCAGGACCTCGTCGTCTGCGTTGACGACCTCGACGGTGACGGCCGCTGGGTCGTGACCGCTGAGTACTTCGGCGCTCTGCCGGCCGGCACGAACGCCATCGGCGCCATCTGGGCCGACAGCAGCTTCACCATCGGCGGCGACGGCTCGGAGATCACGATCGACGCCGCTTCGGCCAACCCGGGTTACACCTCGGCCATCTTCGGCGTCCCCGCCATCAGCAACGGCCCGACCGCGACCTTCGTTGGTCTGCAGCCGGGTGGCGGCCTCGGTGCTCCCGACGCCAGCAACCCGCTTTCGGTGCTCGAGTTCGACTACGCCGGCGACGCCTCGGCCCTGACCTTCGAGCTCACCGGCCAGAACTCGGCCCTCTTCACCGGCAACCCGCTCGAGCCGTTCGGCACGATCGCCCTCTACCAGGACGTGAACGGCGAGGCCGGCACGCTCACCTTCGCCGTCGACATCAAGATCCCGGCTCCGGCTTCGGCCGCCCTGCTGGGCCTCGGTGGCCTCGCCGCCGCCCGTCGCCGCCGCTAATCCGGCGACCGTCACCGCTCGGTGACACAACTCAGACTTTCGCAGCCGCCCGGTTCACGCCGGGCGGTTGTTTTTTTGCGAACCGTTGATTGAGCCTGAACATTCATTCAGTAGACTGCAATGGGAGAGGTGGCCCTCGTGTGCCGCGAAGAGGGACTGAGAGGACATCGGCCATGAACCGCACCGCGATACTTGCCGCAGCGCTGTCAGCCTCTGCTACCAACGCCCAGATCGGGTTCTGCCCAGACGTTGACCTGTGCATCCGGGCGCTTCCGACGAACGCCGAAGCTACGGAGTGGCAGCTCGTTGCCGAGTTTGCGGGGAGCGTCCCCGCTGCGAACACCGGCATCGGCGCGGTGTGGGCCGACGCGAGCTTTTCGCTCTCTGGCGATGCGCCCATCACCATCACCGATACAAATCCGGGCTTCAGCAGCGCCATCTTCGGCGGCCCGGTCATCACCGGCAACGGTTCGAACTTCGTCGAGTTTGTCGGGCTCCAGCCGGGCGGCGGCCTCGGCACACCCGACTCGAGCAACCCGCTCGTCGTGATGGACTTTACCTACGAGGGCAACCTCTTCGCGCTGCAGGGCGAGGTCTTCGGGCAGAACTCCGCGCTCTTTCTCGGGAACCCGCTCGAGCCCTTCGGCACCGTTTTGCTGTATCAAGACGCCGCCGGTGATCCGGGAGACCTGACGATCGCCTTCGCGAGGATCCCCGCGCCGGCGACCTTGGCCATCGCACCTCTCGCTCTGCTCGCAACCGGAAGGCGGCGGAAATGATGACGCACACGATGCACGCTCGGACACGTCAGGCGGCTTCGGCTTTGGCTCTTTTCGCCGCCGGCTCAACGCTCGGGCAGGACCTCCGCATTACGGTGGCGAACGACGGGTCGAGCCGAACCCGAGGCGTGATCACCGCCGAGTTCGCGGGACAGATTCCCGGCGGCGCCACAGCCATCGGCACGGTGTGGGCGGATACCAGCTTCGCCCTGAGCTCGATTTTTTCGAGTTCACCTATCACGATCACGGGTTTTAACCCGGGCTACTCGAGCGCGATCTTCGGCGACCCGCAGATCACCGGCAACGGCACGCAGTCGGTCTCGTTCGTTGGCTTGCAGCCCGGCGGTGGGCTCGGCAACCCGGACCCGAGCAACCCGCTGGTTGTTGCAACGTTCGAGACCGAGCCACGATCGCTCGTCGACTTCGAGCTCATCGGCCAGAACTCTGCGCTCTTTACCGGCAACCCCCTCGAGCCCTTCGGCACCGTGAGGCTCTACCAGGACGTCACCGGCAACGCGGGCTCGCTCACGTTCAGCGTGCTCAACATCTACAACTTCCCGCAGCCGGGTACCGCGGTCGCGTTCGGGTCCATCGGACTGTTCGGCGCGCGCCGACGCCGATCGGGGCGGAGCGGATCGTGACCCAAGGGTGCCGCTGCGCGCGTCGGTGATCTTCATCTTCTCTTCTTTCTTCTTGACCCGCCGATCTGGTACTCTGGTGGCGGAAGTAGGAGACAAATCATGACCACCCCTGCCATCGTTGGTGCTGCGCTGCTGTGTGCGGCGTCGGCCTCATCGCAAGATCTGCAGATCGACATCCTGTCGACGCCCCTGCCGGATACGTACGTCGTCGCGGCCGAGTATTTCGGGAGCCTGCCCGCGGGCACCACGGGCATCGGCGCGATCTGGAGCGACACCCGCTTCTCGCTCGAGGGCGATGGAAGCAACATCAGCTTTATCGCTTCGAACCCGGGTTACTCGAGCGCCGTCTTCGGTGACCCGACGATCACGAACGGCGCTGCAGCCGAGTTCTTCGGTCTTCTGCCCGGTGCCGGGATCGGCAGCCCCGATGCATCGAATCCGCTGTTCGTCACCGCCTTCACGTACAGCGGCGACATCAACGCGATCACGCTTGATCTGGTCGGCCAGAACTCCGCGGCGTTCTTTGGCAACCCGCTCGAGCCGTTCGGGACCATCCGGTTGTATCAAGACACGTTTGGCAACCCCGGCTCACTCACCTGGAGCGCAATCGGCTTCCCCGGCTCCGGATCGGTCTCGCTCGACCAGGTTCCCTGGATCCCGACGCCGGGCACGGGCGCGTCGCTCGTGCTGGCGGGCCTCGTCACGCTTCGCAGGCGTCGGTAATCCGGATCAAATCGTGGCAGCAGTGACAGGAGGGCATCAGATGAAGCGAACGCTCATCGCTCAAGCCATCGCGCTTGCGACGGCAGCGCAGACTCATGCTCAGGATTTGCTCATCAGCTTTGTCCCGATCCGCGGGATGGCCGGCACCTACGTCGTCACCGCACAATTCACGGGAGGGTTGCCCGCCGGCACTACCGACATCGCAAGCATTTGGGTCGATACTCAGTTCGAGATCGCCGGCGGCGGCGCGCGGCCCGTCGAGTTCATCGCCACCAACCCCGCCTACACCTCGGCGATCTTCGGCGGTCCTCGGGTCCGGAGCGGTTCGATCGGATCCTTCACGGGTACGCAGGCGCTGGCGTCGCTCGGAGGGCAGCCCGATCCGTCCGACCCGCTCTTCGTCACCATCTTCTCGTACCAAGATAGCGTCGCCGATCTCCAATTCACGCTGATAGGGCAGAACTCTGCTGGATTCACCGGCAATCCGAACGAGCCGTTCGGCACCATCGTGCTCTACCAGGATGCGGCCGGCAACCCTGGGCCGCTGACCTTTGGTCTCCCGCCGTTTCCGACGCTCAACAGCATCGCACTCGAAGAGATCCCATGGATCCCGGCTCCGGCGAGCTGCTCGGTCGTCGCGCTCGCGGGGCTGGCTGCAGCACGCCGCCGGAGGAAGTGAGAACCACGTATGAAAGCGACTCTTCTGTCCGCCGCCGTCCTTTTCGCTTGCGCCGGCTCCGCGTTGGGTCAAGCTGACATGACCGTGCGCATCGCACCCGTGGATAGCGACACCGATCGATTCGGGATCATCGCAACATTCAATGCAGATCTACCGGCTGGCTACACAAGCCTCGCGTGCGTCTGGTCCGACACAAACTTCGAGATCACGGGTGACGGGTCAAGTATCACCATCGATGCCGCGTCGGCCAGTCCCGGCTATTCAAGCTTTCTCTTCGGCGATCCGCAGATCACAAACGGTTCGACCGCCTCGTTCATCGGCATCCAGCCTGGAGGCGGGCTTGGTTCACCCGACCCGAGCAACCCGTTGCAGGTGGTCGAGTTCGACTATGCGGGCGACATCGCGCGGCTCGACCTCACGCTCGTCGGGCAGAACTCATTCTTGCCCATCGGCAATCCTGGAGTCTTCCCGGGCAGCGCGCTCTTTCTTTACCAAGATGTCGCCGGCAACCCCGGCGGGTACTCATTCGAGGTACTCATCGTGCCCGCACCGGCAACGCTTGCGTTGGCCCCGGCCATTCTCAACGCGGCACGCCGCCGGAGAAAGTGAGAACCACGTATGAAAGTGACTCTTCTGGCCGCCGCGCTCCTTGCCGCCGCCGGAACCGGCTTTGGGCAGTCTGACACGATCTTCCGAGTCATCCCGATAGACGACGCGGGCCGATGGGCCATCACCGCGGAGATGAACATCACCGCGGATCTGCTGGGCGGGGCAACCGGGGTGGCGATTGTCTGGGCGGATACCGGGTTTGAGCTGACCGGCGACGGCTCGGAAATCACCATCGACGCCGCGTCGGCAAACCCGGGGTACACGTCGGCGATTTTCGGGAGCCCGGACATTGCGAACGGACCGACCGCGACCTTTGTCGGTGTGCAACCCGGCGGCGGGCTCGGCAGCCCCGACTCGAGTAATCCGCTGCGCGTCGTCGAATTTGATTACGCTGGCGACATCGCCTCGCTCGGCATGCGCCTCGTCGGACAGAACAACGCGCTCTTCCTCGGTGACCCACGCAAGCCTCTGGGCGACATCCGGCTGTATCAGGACATCGACGGCAACCCGGGCCAGCTCAGTTTCAAGATCATCATCGTTCCCGTACCCGCGACGCTCGCCTTCGCACCGATCGCCCTCGTCGCGGCGCGCCGGAGACGCTAGAGCCTGAGCACCGCGTGCAGCTCGCCGAATTGATCGAGGCCCTCTCGGCCGGCGAGAGCTTCGAGCTCGATGAGCACGGTGATGCCGAGGATCTCGGCGCCGACCTTGTCGCGGAGGAGTCCGCCGCAGGCGCGGAGGGTGCCGCCGGTGGCGAGCAGGTCGTCGACGAGCAGGACGCGGGTGCCGGGTTCGATCGCGTCGGTGTGGATCTCGAGGCGGTCCTCGCCATATTCGAGCGCGTAGTCCGCGCCGTGGACGCTGCCGGGCAGCTTGCCGGGCTTGCGGATGGGCACGAAGCCGGCGGAGAGCGACTGCGCGATGGCCGTGCCGAAGATGAAGCCCCGGCTCTCCGCCCCCACCACGACCTGCACGCCCTTGCCCCGGTACGGGTTGGCCATCATCTCCACCGCGAGCGCGAGGCCCGACGGGTCCGCGAGCAGCGGCATGAAGTCCTTGAACACGATCCCGGGCTTGGGAAAGTCGGGAACGTCGCGGATGAGATCGATGAGCTGCTGCACGGGAATCTCCACGGGTGGGCCGAATCACCCGCGCTAGGATAGTGCGAAGAATCGTGCACGGAGGCCGACCCACCCATGCCAGCCAAGCCAACCAACGCCGCCCACGACTTGGAGACCGTCGAGCCGATCGGCGCCCGAGTCCTGATCCGCAAGGACGAGGACAAGAAACAGACCAAGACCGGCATCCATCTGCCGGACAAGATCGAGATCCCGACGATCACGGGCCGCGTTGTAGCTGTCTCTGCCCAGGTCGAGCACGACACGGACTACCCGGTCGAGCAGTACGACCGGGTGCTCTTCAACCCCAAGCACGCGATCCCGGTCGACCTCGAGGGCGACAACCGCCTGTTTGTCATTCCGATCGAAGACGTGGTCGCGGTCTTCCGCAAGCCGGCGTGAGACTGAACGCCCGCTTCAGCAGCCGGCGTTGAAGTTCAGGACCCACGCGGTGAAGTCCGCGGGCGTGACGAGGCTGTCGGCGTTCTGGTCCGCAGCGGGATCGCTCGCGTTGAAGGCGGCGATCCATGATGTGAAATCGGCGGGGGTCAGCAGCCCGTCGCCGTTCACGTCGGCGGTGCACTCATCGATGCCGACGAGCCGGAGCGTGAAGCGTCCGAGCACCGGCACGCCGTTGAAGGGCGATTCGTTCTGGATGTTTCGGATGGGCTCTTGCGGGTTGGTGTCGGCGTCCGGCGAGGTCAACTCGACGCCGCTATCGGTGCCCGCGTCGTATACGTCGAGGTCGACGACAATTTCATCGATCCAGTCGCCCTGTGCGTCTCGGAGCGGCAAGCCGTGGGTGCCCACGAACCAGTCGGGGCTCGGCGCGACCATCGTGACCAGCGTCAGCCGATCGTGGCTCACACCCGACGTCGCGGAGGCCTCGAACGTGACCGTGGTCGATTCCGGGAAGTCATCGATGCGTGAGCCGAGCACGCGTGACTCCGCCGTCCCCGCGTCGATCGCGGCGTTCACCTCGTTCCGGAGCTGGTTGCGGCTCCCGGTCTCGGCCATCCGCTCGATCCCCTCGCTCGCGAGACCGCCTGGCTCCCAGAAGGACACCTGGTCCGAATGCACGCCGCCGATCAGGGGCGAGAAGTGGGCCGAAGGCAGGTACGCGTTGCCCTGACGGGCCTGGCTCCAGAGCGACTCAAAGGTCAGCTCGTACGTCGCCCGGCTCGACTGCCCGCAGGCTCCGGCCGATACCCCTGCCGCACCGACGGCGACCAGCACCCGAATCACGTCAGACATCCGCTGTTCCTCCACTCTCATCCGGGTGTATATCCCAGATGAGGCGATACCCCCTGCCCCGAGTCTCAGGCGGCCGAACCGTGGGCGATCCTCCGCTATTCCCCGGCTGCGCCGAAACAGGACTCGCGGACCCTACCCTCGGGCGAGATGCCGCCGACCGATCAGCCATCGATGCCCGATCCGTTCCCGATCGAACCGATCGACGCGCCGTTCGATGCCGTAGTCACGCCTCCGGGATCGAAGAGCGAGACGAACCGGTCCATCGTGCTGGCTGCGCTCGCCAACGGCGTATCAACGATCCGCAACGCCCTGACGGATGCCGACGACGCGAGGCGGGCGATCGACGCGATCAGGACCCTCGGTGCTCGGGCGACCTTCGACGGCTCGACGATCACGATCGAGGGCGTGGGCGGTTCGTGGCGCGTGCCCAGCGATGGAGCGACGGTTGACCTCAACAACGCCGGCACCGCGACGCGGTTCTTGACCGCCGCGGCCGTGCTGAGCCCGGGCCCGGTCACGATCACGGGCAACGCCCGCATGCGGCAGCGCCCGATCGGCCAGCTGGCCGAAGCCTTGGCGAGCCTCGGCGCATCGATCAGCTTCGCCGAAAGCGACGGCTGCCCGCCGCTGACGATCACACCCCCCGCCGAGCCGCTCCGTGCGCCTTCGGTTCGCGTCGGCACGCCCGACTCGAGCCAGTTTGTTTCCGCGCTGCTGATGATCGGCCCGTGGATACCAGGCGGCATCACGGTGCGCATCGAGGGCGAGGTCACCAGCGCGCCCTACCTCGCGATGACGATCGAGATGCTCGACCGGATCGGCGCGAGCGTCGACGCCTCGGGCGACCTGCGGACCCTGCGCTGCGGCCCACCGATCGCAACCCGGCCCGGGCTTGACGCGTTTGAGCTTGCGATCGAGCCCGACGCGTCCGGCGCGAGCTACTGGTGGACCGCCGCTGCGATCACGCCGGGCGCCACCGCCCGCGTGCCCGGGCTCAGCGATCGATCGATCCAGGGCGACGTCGGCTACGTCAGGCTGCTCGAGCGGATGGGCTGCCGCGTCGATCACGATGACTCCGGCATCGGCGTCACGGGGCCGACGAGGCTCAGCCCGCTGCTCGCCGACCTGGCGGACATGCCTGATACCGCGATGAGCCTGGCGGTCGCATGCTGCTTCGCGTCGGGAGCGAGCGTGATCCGGGGCCTCCGCACGCTGCGAGTCAAAGAGACGGACCGCATCGCAGCGATCGAGACAGAGCTCACGAAGATCGGGGCTGACGTGCGGGTGCAGGGGGACGACGCGATCACCATCACGCCCCCGCCGGGCGGCATCGCCGGCGGTCGCGTCGCTTTCGACACCTACGACGATCACCGGATGGCGATGAGCCTCGCGCTGATCGGCCTCCGCAGGCCGGGTGTCGCGATCAACGATCCGCTCTGCGTCAATAAAACCTACCCGAGCTTCTGGAGCGACCTCGCGACGCTGCAAGCACAGGCGAGCTCTCGACCGAGCTGAACGCTTTCGGCTCCGTCGCAACACCTATTGATGCCGTCAGGCGGACCGGCGGGAGGGCCGGCTCCCCGCCGCCGTGACGCCGCCGCCGATCGCCTCGGCGGCGATCGACGCGATGCGTTCGACGCGGTGCTCCCAGAGGTGGCCCGCCTCGACCGCTTCTCTGCCGTGCCGGGCGATCGAAGCCGCCCGATCTGGATCGGCGAGGAGGGCCTCCGCCGCGCGGCGGAGCGCGGCGGGGTGCCGCGCGTCGAAGACTTCGACCGACTGCTCGGGGCCATCGAAGGCGAAGTGCTGGCCGATCATGTACCGGTCGTCTGCCAGGCTCGCGCACCCGGCCGCCATCGAGAGCAGGAGCCGCTCGCTGAAGGTGTGCTCAAATTGCGTCGGGCCCCACGCCAGGCAGACGCGCCCGCCTGCGAAGACCTGCGCGACCTCCGAGTACGCCGCCGGCCCTTTGTATTGCACCGTGCCGCCGCAGACGTCCTGCCAGGCCTCACCGCCGTAGACCGCCACGTCGAGCCCGTGCAGCTCCTCGACCATCTGAATGCGTTGCAGCCGGTTCAGGTGCGCCGAGACGACCCGCCAGAGCCCGGCGAGTGTCGTCCAGTTCCCGGTGACGACGCCGCGCCCTCCCGCGACGAGATCGACCGCCTGCTCGAACGGCAGCATGGGCTCGGCGAGCATCAGCGCGACGATCTCGTCAACCCAGGCGTGGGCCTGTTGCGGCAGCTGCCAACGCAGCGCCCGCAGCTCGTCCTCCGTGTGGATCGAGCCAGCGACGACCACGTCGCAGCCCCTCGCCGCACGCGCCGCCGGATCCAACGCCCGAGGGTCGATCAGCGCGTCCCGCGGGATGCCGTGCGGAAGGTGACCGTGCATGAGCCGCGGCCAGCGCAGCCGCAGCAGGTGCAGCCCGTCGATCGATGGCAGCAGCAGCCGGAAGTTTGGCAGCAGGCTCGTCGCGTCCATGATGCCCGTTGCGAGCGAGAGCGGGTGGTCGACGAGCACCTGAACGCACGCGATCCGTGACCCGGGCCGACGGACCGCCGCGGGGATCGCCTCGATCGCCGGTGGCATGTTGAAGAAGACGAAGATGCCCGGCCTCGATCCGTCGGGAAGCCCTTCGATCACATCGAAATCGTCGCCGTGGGCACGGAACCCCTCTGCGAGTTCGTCGGCCATCGCGCCGAGCAGGCTGTACCGCGACTCGTACCGCCTCAGAATCCACACCGCCACGCCCATGGAGTGGGTATCGGCGAGAACCGCCGGAGCGGGCCAGACTCTGCGGGCGTCTTCGCTCACGATGCGACCGGGTGCATGGACCATCGCCCATCGGGGCGGTTCAGTCCGTTGATCCCACGGGCGTTTGCCGGTAAAACTCGACCAGGTCCCTGCTGAGCCTCTCGAGCTCCGGCTCGAGCAGGTACATCATGTGCCCGCCGTAGTAGTACTTGCGGACGATGTTCTCACGCAGCTCTGGCCTGAGCATCATGTGGTCGAAGGCGTAGTCCGCGCCCAGCGGCGGCGTCGCGAGATCGTGGTAGCCCGCGGCGTTGAAGACTCGGATGTGCGGCTGCTGATGCATCACTCGACGCAGCCGGTCTGCCACGTTGACGAATCGCCCCTCGCCCGCTCGCCCGTAATCCCAGGGCCAGACGTTCGTCAGGATTTCATAGCTCAGATCGCTCTCAAACCCGAGCTCGCCGCGTATGTACGAGTTGAAGCTCTCGGTGAAGTTTGCCCGGATCGCGGCGTACGACGCGTCGAACTCGTAGCCCTCACCCGCGTCGTCGATGTCCTGCCCGGTAAAGCGTGAGTCGAACCGCCCCGCGGTCAGGCCCCGGTCGCGAAGAAGCTCTTTGCTGAAGCGGCGCTGATTCACCCGCAGGTTGCTCCGCCGGATGAACTGCTCGCTCAGCCCCGTCAGCTCGCTCATCCGCTTGACGACTGCGGCCTCGCTCATCTCCCCCAGCGCTGTTCCCTGCATGAGCGCCGTCGCGTAGTCGCCGAGCGCGAACGATCGCGCTTCTGCGTAGAGCTCGTCGGGCGTCATTGCCTGCAGCTCATCGCTGAGCATGCCGTGATGGTGCGCAGTCGCGGCGTAGGTCGGCAGGAAGCAGACGAAGGGCAGGTCGTGCCCCGGATTGAAGCGGATGGTCGCGAAGTCGATCACCGTTGAAACGAGGATCACGCCGTTCACGCTGATGCCGTGCGCGTTGTGGAGCCTCTCGGCGAGCGCCGAGGCGCGTGTGGTCCCGTAGCTTTCGCCGGCGACGAACAGCGGGCTCGCCCATCGGCCATGCCGCGTGATGTACCGCTTGATGAAGCCGGCGACCGAATCGAGATCTTGCTCGAGGCCGTGGAACTCCTTCTCGCTCGTCTCGCCGTCGGGCCTGCTGAAGCCGGTCGAGACCGGATCGATAAAGACGAAGTCGCTCTCACCGACGAGGGAGTGCGCATTCGGCACGACCGTGTATGGCGGCGGGCCCGGGTTGCCTTCGTCGTCGATGTAGCCGACCCGCTTCGGACCGAACACGCCGAGGTGGAGCCACACCGAGCTCGACCCGGGGCCGCCGTTGAAGCTAAACGTTAACGCCCGGCCGGTCGGATCGGGGAAGAGCTCGTCGTGCGGAATCGCTGCATCGTTCGGCTCCGCGTCCGAAGCATCGTTGCTTGCCGCAGATTCGGCGACGGGCTCGCGGAGGTCATCGAGCCGCTGCTCGACCTCCGCCGGGCTCAGCAGCGTGCGGCGATAGGCCACGAAGAACACCCTCGCGCGGCTTTCGGCATCGATCTTATCGGTCGCCAGCGTGAGCGTCCCGGCGGTCGCCTGGTAGTGCACCGGCTCGCCGGCGATCTCAACAGTGTGATAGGTCACCGACGGCGCATCCGGGTACGCCACGAAGTCCGAAGGCGGGCCGTCCTCTTGGGCAGCACCGGGCCACGCGGCAACCGCCGCGGCCATGCAGACGACCAGCCAACCGCTACGCATCGCTCGAATCACGGGCTCACCCCTTTCCACCGGCTCGGCCGACAGCCGAGCCCGGCACATAAATCTGTGTATACCCAGAATACACCCCGCATGCCGTCGATGGGCCGGCATACTCCACGATTGACCCGATCTGCGCGACGCTCGATGCGCAAGCAGCTCACATCGACACGAAGCCCCGGAGCACACGCACCATGAAGCGAAGGCCCATGACTGGCGATCATGATCACGGGACCCTGGTCATCGGCGGCAACAGCCCGATTGGCGGTATCGAAGGGAAGACCCTCCCGGCTTCGATCGCAGCTGTCATTGGGTGTGTCATGGTGTGCTTGGCCGCCGGCCAGTCCGCGGCCCAAGCCACAACCGAGGCCGCCGCCACACCATCGGCCAACGCCGAACCGGTACTCACTCAAGCATTCGTCGTTGGCAATCTGTGGCTGCTCGTCGGTGCCATGCTCGTTTTCGTTATGCATCTCGGTTTCGCGTGCCTCGAGGCCGGGCTCACCCGTGCCCGCAATACGGTCAACATCCTGTTCAAGAACATCAGCATCGTCGCGATCGGCACGCTCACCTACGCCGGCGTCGGCTTCAGCCTCATGTACGGCGACGATCTCGCAGCCGGATGGTTCGCCTGGAGCGGGTTCGGTATCGACCCCGGCGAGACCGGGCAGTCACCGGCATACAACGACAACTATCCCTACTTTACGGATTTCATATTCCAGGCGATGTTTGCCGCCACGGCAGCCACGATCGTCTCCGGCGCCGTCGCCGAGCGCATCAAGCTCGAGTCCTTTCTGATCTTCAGCACCGTCTTTGTCGGGCTCGTGTATCCCGTGATCGGCTTCTGGAAATGGGGCGAGGGCTGGCTCGATGCGGCCGGCTTCTACGACTTCGCTGGCAGCACGCTCGTCCATGCCGTGGGCGGATGGGGAGCGCTCGCCGGCGCACTCATACTCGGACCGAGGCTCGGGCGATTCGAGGCGGGTCACGGCAGGGCGTACCACGGCCACTCCATGCCGCTCGCCGCGATCGGCGTCTTCCTGCTCTGGTTCGGCTGGTTCGGGTTCAACGGCGGCTCCGTGCTCTCTGCCGACCCCGCATCGATGAGCCTCGTGTTCGTCACCACCATGCTCGGCGCGTGTGCCGGCGTTGTCGGGGCCGTATCGCTCAGCTGGTTCCTGTTCCGGAAACCCGATCTTTCCATGGCGCTCAACGGCGCACTCGCGGGCCTCGTTTCGATCACCGCAGGAGCGGATTCGATCACGCCGGGCTCATCGATCATCATCGGGGTCATCGGCGGGTGCGTCGTCGTGGTCGGCATCCTGAGCCTTGACAGGCTCCGCATCGACGACCCCGTGGGCGCGATACCGGTCCACCTGATCTGCGGCATCTGGGGTACGGCAGCCGTCGGCATCTTCAGTACGAATGAAGATCACACGCTCTTGGCCCAGCTTCTTGGCATCGCCGCCGCCGCCGCGCTCGCCTTCCCGGCGGCGCTCGCGATCTTCTTCGTGCTCAAGCTGACCATCGGCCTGCGAGTCAGCCCCGAAGCCGAACGCATCGGACTCGATATCGACGAGCACGGCATGGAGGCCTACAGCGGCTTTCAGATCTTCAACACCCAGTAAACCACCGACCCAAGGAGACCCGCTATGCGGCTCGTCATCGCATACATTCGCCCCGAAAAACTCCCCGAGGTCAAGCAGGCCCTGTTCAAGCGGGACGTGCTCAAGATCTCGGTGTCGAACGCGCTCGGCTGCGGCGACGAGCCCACGATCTACGAGCAGTACCGCGGACGCACCTCAGAAGTCGATCTGCACAAGAAAGTCCGCATCGAAGCGGCGGTCAACGAATCGTTCGTCCAGAACGTCGTCGACGGTATCGTCGAGGGCGCGCAGACCGGCGAGGTCGGAGACGGCAAGATCTTCGTGATACCCCTCGAAGACTGTTACCGAATCCGTACCGGCGAGCAGGGGCACGACGCGATCGGATGAGCGCCGACCGCCCGGAGCCGCCGCGGAGGGCGCCCCGGCCGAGTGAAGCACCGGCACCTGCACCTACACGCGGCCCGCTGCCGCACCCGAGTCAGTGCGCCAAGTTCCAGATGAACGTCCACGTCCCCGTCCGGTTCCCGGAGTTCTGCCCCTCGAACTCTTCGGTCACAAGCGTTTGCGAGTACCCGAGCTCGAAGCTGTCCCACTGAAAGTGCATGCCGACGTGAAACTCGCCGACGAGCTCTTTCTCGTCGAGCCGCGGCGAATCGAACACGCTCCCCCTGAGCAACGCGTTGTGCGCCACGACGCGTGCGCCCGCGCGGGCGAAGATCGAGAACCCGAACCCGTCCGAGCCGCGTGACGTGTGATCCGTGAACTCGTAGAGCCTGGGCGGCCCGAAGTCGTCGGGCAAGGGCCAGCCGTAGCGAGCGATCGCACCGAAGCTTCCATCGACGAACACCGTGCCGACGCGTGCGCCGACGTAGGGGATCAACTCAAACCCGGCCGGACTGCGTTCCATGCCCGAATCGGCCTCGCCGTCGAAAGCGTCCGACAACGCACGCCGGAGTTCGCCGTCTGCGTCCCGCTCCCACCGGAGCCTCCACCGCCGCTGGTAATGCCCCTGCACGGCAAGCTGATTCGCGACCTGACCGGCCCAGCTCGGGTTCACCTGCCTCGGCAGCACCGCGTGCACCCACTCTTGCGCGGGCTGCCCGCCCGCATCCTGGCCCATCACGCCGACTTCCAGCTGCACGTGGTCAAACACCGCCCCCTCGCGACGCTGCACGAACACGCCGGCCGTCGCCAGCCCGTTGTAGGGCCAGTCGCCCGGCTGGTTGGCAGCCACGTCGATGTCCTCGGGCGTGTAGATCGTCTGCCGAGCCGAAACGCCCACAGCAGAACGAGGCCGATCAAACTCATCGAACACGTCCAGCCAGCGGAGGTACCGGTCGTACGCCGCGCCGTTCGGCAGCAACGAGGCCTCGATCGAAACACCGTTCGTGTAGTGACGGTCATCGCCGAACGCGACCGCGTGCAACGGGCCATCGTTCTCCGACGAGATAGAGAGCAGCCCCGGACGCGATCCCGGCCGCTCGACCGCCTCATCCCCCGAGCCCGCCTGGCCCTGCACGCCACACGCGCTGCCCACGACAATGACCAACAAGACACGCTTCATCGGACCCAGCCTAGCCCCTACCCTTGGGCCTCACACACGAGCACCCCTCCAAACCAGGAGCACACCGATGCCCACCCCCATCACCATGACCGCCAACGGCCTTAACGTCCCCAACGATCCCATCATCCCCTTCATCGAAGGCGACGGCACCGGCCCCGACATCTGGCGAGCCTCCGTCCACGTCTTCGACGCCGCCGTCGCCAAAGCCTACAACGGCGAACGCACCATCCACTGGCACGAGGTCATGGCCGGCGAGAAATCGCACAACGCCACCGGCGAGTGGCTCCCCAACCAGACCCTCGAAGACTTCAAGACCTACCTCGTCGGCATCAAGGGACCCCTCACCACCCCCACCGGCGGCGGCATCCGCTCACTCAACGTCGCACTCCGCCAGATCCTCGACCTCTACACATGCCTGAGGCCCGTCCGCTACTTCGCGGGCGTCCCCAGCCCCGTCGTGCACCCAGAGAAGACCGACATGGTCATCTTCCGCGAAAACTCCGAAGACATCTACGCCGGCATCGAGTTTGAGCACGGCTCAGACGACGCCGCCACATTCAAGAAGCTCCTGGCTGACACCTTCCCCGACCGCTTCAAGAAGGTCCGCTTCCCTGAGACCGCCGGCATCGGCATCAAGCCCGTCTCCCAGGAAGGCACCGAGCGCATCGTCAAGGCCGCCATCCAGTACGCCATCGACCACAACAAGCCCTCGGTCACGCTCGTGCACAAGGGCAACATCATGAAGTTCACCGAGGGCGCCTTCATGCAGTGGGGCTACGAGGTCGCCGCCAGGCACTTCGGAGCCACGCCCCTCGACGGCGGCCCCTGGCACACCCTCAAGAACCCCAAGACCGGCGACACCATTACCATCAAGGACGTCATCGCCGACGCCTTCCTCCAGCAGATCCTCACGAGGCCCGCCGAGTACTCCGTCATCGCCACCATGAACCTCAACGGCGACTACATCTCCGACGCCCTCGCAGCCTGCGTCGGCGGCATCGGCATCGCGCCCGGCGCCAACATCAACTACGACACAGGCCACGCCATCTTCGAGGCCACCCACGGCACGGCCCCGAAGTACGCCGGCCAGGACAAGGTCAACCCCGGCTCCGTCATCCTCTCCGGCGTCCTCATGCTCGAGCACATGGGCTGGCAGGAAGCCGCGGACCTCATCGTCAAGGGCATCGAAGGCGCGATCACCGCAAAGACGGTAACCTACGACTTCGAGCGGCTGATGGAGGGGGCGACCCTGCTGAAATGCTCCGAGTTCGGCGAGGCGATTGTCAAGCACATGGGGTGAGCCGCTCTCACATTAGTAACAAACGAAAAGCGGGGCCGCTTGGGCCCCGCTTTCTCATTGGTAGCTGCATGGACTGGATTGATCAGCGGCGGCGACGCGTCGCGGCGAGGCCCGCGACGCCGAGAAGGACCGCGGAAGAAGGTGCTGGTACCGCGCGGACGAGGTAATGGCCTGAGGCGGGGCTCCGCCCGGCATCAGGTATGTTCGATACGCCCACGAGGTCTCCAACCCCTGGATCATCGAAATCGCGCAGCTGAACTGTAAGCTGCAGAACACCAACTTGGTCTGTCCCCGTGACGCCAATTGACGCTGTGTATGTCTGCAGTGAGCTGTTGTTTCCCGTCGCCGTTTGTCCAAGAAGTGCGACAAGGCCGTCAAGCGTACCCGGGTCGCCCGGAAACGACATTGGTGCATTCACCTGCGGGATCGCTGGCGAAAAACCCCAGTTTGTTGCAAGCGTGCCGACTTCGATCATCGTTGCATGGCGCCAGCCTTCAAACTCTCCGCCCGAGCCAAACTGCGTCGATACGTCATTGAACGAGCGATTCGTGCTCAGCGTCAGGTCAAGAAAATCGAGCTGCTGCCCAGCGTCGCGGGTGATCGAATCGACGCCAAAAGTGGCGTCGTCTTCCGAGGTGATCTGGGCGGTCGCCGTCGACGCTGCGAGCGCGGCGGCCAGTGTCATCATGGTCTTCATGGTGTGTCTCTCTCTTGTGTGTGGTTCGTGGGATCAGCGGCGGCGACGCGTCGCGGCGAGGCCGGCGAGGCCGAGAAGGGCGGCGGTTGATGGGGCCGGAATTGCAACGACCCACGACGAGACCTGACCTGACGGATTGATCCCTGTTCCTGTGATAACCGCACCATTGGCGGAGATCCCCTTCGCGGCTGTCAGCGTCCACCCGCCAAGATCGAGCCCGAAATCCGCCTGCAGAACATCCTGCAGCGGCCGCATGCCGTCGGAATCGGTCCACAGGAAGGCGGCGACGCCATCGCCGGAGGACCCGTTGCCGACGATGATCGAGCCGTCTGCCGTGGTGTCCGTGGCGGCGGTGAATGGCGTGGAGGTGGATGCCGGCATGAAGCCAAGCCCCTGCATGCCATCGGACTCGGTCCAGCGGAACGCTTCGGATCCCTGTGCCGACAAACTCGACCCAACGATGACCGACCCGTCGATGTTGGTCGCCTCGGCAGAGCTCAGGAAGCCGGCACCGGGGAGATCCCCGAGCGGCTGCATGCCACCCGCCGCGGTCCAGCGGAACGCCTCCGTTCCGTTGGCAGAAACACTGTTGCCGACGATCACCTGGCCGTCGCCACTGATCGCGTTGCTGCGGCTGGAGAAGCTTCCACCCGGCAGATCGCCAAGACCCTGCATGCCGCCCGCCGCAGTCCAGCGGAACGCCTCCTGCCCAGATGCCGATTGGGCGAATCCGACAACGACGCTGCCGTCATCGCTGACACCGAACGCGCGGCTCCGCTGGATGGTCGGCGTAAGATCGCCGAGGCCCTGCACACCGCCGGCGGCCGTCCAGATGAACGCCTCCTCGTTCACACCCCGTGTCTGCCCGACAATAACCGTGCCGTCCGCGCTCACAGCGTTTGCCTGGTCACGCGGCGAGGTGTTGCCAGGGATGACCCCGATGCTCTGGATCCCCTCGCTTGGGGTCCAGCGAAACGACACCCGGCCCAGGTCATCGATGCTCCGGCCAACCGCCGTGCGGCCGTCCGCGCTGATCGCCTCCACCGTGCTGTTGTAGCTGCCTCCGGGCAGGTCACCGATGTCGGCGATGGACGCCTGCCCGGCCACGTTGCCCGCGATCGCTACCAGGATCAGGCAGCCCGTTTGGCGTGCCGCGACGTGTGCTACTCTGCCCATGGTCTCACCCTCACCTGCTTCCCAACACAACGACAGCACCCCGGGCAGCCCCATGCGGCCCGGTGAACGCTCCGACTGGTTGTTGAGGGTTCGATCCCGCTGCGAACGGGTGTCTGTCTCTCTCCCTCAGACCGAAGCCTAGCGAGTCGTACCCGGCCGTGCAACTGTCACACGGCACGATCGCCACCGCCTTTGGGGAGCGTCCGCGTCTACCGCTCGCGCATGACACCCGCCCGCCAGCCGATCACCCCCGGTCACGTCACCGCGTGGCGTGATTGTCCTGCGGCGAGCGTGCATCGTCCGGCAAGGAGCGTCCATCGTCGAACCACGGGCGCTGTGCGTCCGACAGAGATCGTTCATGGACGATTGACGAACGATCTTCGTTGAGCAACGAGCATTCATCGCCCGGTAACGAGCCTTGTCCGTCGGACGGCGCGCAAACCTGACCGATCCCGAAATCGCCGTTTGCAACCTCTGAGGGCCGATCGTCGGCGGTGCGTGGGTGAGAATCTTCGGAATCTGACCGCTGCGCTGGCTGTGGCGCTTCATCCCTTGCCCGCGGGGGTCGATAGCCGTGTTCGGCGGCGGCGAGCGTCGCGGCCGCTTTGGCACGCCGAAGGTTGATCCGTTTGCTCGGCGTCAGGTTCCCCCCACCAACACCCCGGCCGACGGGCCGCCCGGCCGCACGCGGTCGGCATGCAGACAAGGAATGCACCCATGAGCGTCATCCCCTCGGGCAAGACCGACAAGATCAGCTTCTTCGAGAACCACCTCGCCGTCTGGGGGACCAACGCCGCCGACATCGGCCTCACCTCCGCGCAGGTCACGCAGATCGCCGCGCTCACCAACGCCGCACGCGACGCCTACAACGCCGCGCAGGCCGCACGCAACGCCGCGCTCGCCGCCACCGCCGCGCAGGACGAGGCCATCGACGCCATGGCCGACTACGGCAGCGACCTTGTCAAGACCATCCGCGCGTTTGCCGAGACCGAGAGCAACCCCGCGGTGTTCGCCACCGCGCAGATCCCCGCGCCGCGTCCGCGCACGCCGCTCGGGCCGGCACCGCTGCCCGAGAACCTGGCCGCCGCGCTGACCAACGCGGGCGAGATCTCCCTCTCGTGGGAGACGACCACGCGCGGCCGCATGGCCTTCGTCATCGAACGCCGCACCGCCGAGCCGGGCGCGGCCTTCGGCGGCTGGACGCTCATCGGCACCAGCACCACCAAGAACTTCCTCGATGAGACCCTGCCCACCGGACTCGAGAGCGCGCAGTACCGCGTGTACGCCGAGCGGCCGGGAGGGCGGAGCCAGCCGACCGAGCCGATCGCCGTGCTCTTTGGCACGGGCGGCCAGTCCGGCGGCGAGCTGCGGATCGCGGCGTAACGCGGCGGGGCATGGGCACGGGCGCGTGAGGAAAGGCGGGCGGAGCGCGCCGCTTCAGCACTGACGACTCGTCATTGCCCGTTGCCTATTGCCCAAGTAGAAAGACACAAGATCAGCGCCCGCGGGGTCGCGTTTGCTCACGGACGAGCAGCGGCCGGCGGGCGTTGGTCGTCATTCCTCGAACAATCGGCCGGAGACGCCTCGTCTGGAGCGCTACCCAACCCTCCAGCCGCGTGCCCGGAACGCACGCCGGGCACGTGCCCCCATACCCTTGCCGCATGCCAGGCTTCTTCGACGGCACACCTCTCGAGCGACCCGTCACCCCGGACCCGGATCGCGCCGACCCCGCCAAGGGCGGCCCGCGGCCCGGCGATCAGCATCCGCGTGTCCGACGCGAGAAACGCCGCGGCAAGTGGTCCACCGTCATCACCGGGCTCGACCCCAGCGCCACAGACCACAAGGCCCTGCTCAAGCAGCTCCGAACGGCCCTCGGCACGGGCGGCGGCGTCACCACCGTCAACGACCGCGGCGAATCCGAGCAGGCGCTGGTCCTTCAGGGCGACCACAAGGCCGCCGCGGTCGATCGCCTGAAGGCGCTCGGCTACAACGCCAAGCCCTCCGGCGGGTGACCGGCCGCCGACATGCCGACCGCTGCCACGAAAACCGCATCTCGTACTGATTCACGAGCACGGACACGGGCACGGGCGGGCGTCGAGGGTTACGGGCACCCGTTGTTGTAGTTGGCGATGAACGCTGAGAAGTCGTTCGGCAGGCAGAGCCCATCGCCGTCCGCGCCGGCAGCGAACCCGAGGTTAAGCGTGCGGAGGCACGGAACCGGGCCGTGCCGTGACGGTATCACCCCTGGCACACGATGACGCAGCGCGGGGAAGTGACGCGGGGATGTGATATGCACGGACACCGGACCGGGGGATCGAAGACGATGGTAAAGGCACTTTGTGTGGGAGCCGCGATGCGTGTCGCGGTGGGCACCTGCGGAGCCGTTCTTGGCACGGTTTCGGCCGAGCCGGCTGATGCCGACCGGGTCGCGGCAGAGGCGTCGACGCTGGTGCGTGCCTACCACGACGTCGGGCTGTTTAGCGGCGCCGTGCTGATCGGCTCCGGTGATGAGGTGGTGTACGCCGAGGGCGTGGGCCCCGCGAACCTCGAGACGGGGCAGCCGAACACGGTCGATACGGTGTTCAAGACCGGGTCGATCGGCAAGCAGTTCTTTGCGGCGGTCACGCTCAGGCTGGCCGAACGCGGCGAGATCGATCCGCACGCGCCGATCGCGACGTACCTGCCCGAGTACCCACGTCCGCAGGGCGACCGCATCACCCCACACATGCTGATGAACCAGACGTCGGGCATCCCCAACTACACGCGGCTGCCGATGTTCTTCGAATCGATGCACGAGCCGGTGGATCCCGCGGCGTTCGCCGCGGGGTTTACGGGCCTTGAGCTCGAGTTCGAGCCGGGCACGAGCTGGGCGTACTCGAACTCCGGGTACTACGTGCTGGGGCTGATTGTTGAGCGGGTCTCGGGCAAGCCGCTTGCGGAACTGCTCGACGACGAGCTGTTCGGGCCGCTCGGGCTGACGCAGACGGGCTACGACGGCGACCCCTCGACGCCGGCGGGTCGGGCGCTCGGGTACGAGTGGACACCGGCCGGGATGTCGCTCGAGCCACCGGTTCACGAGTCGAAAATCAGGTCCGCGGGCATGACGTACTCGACGGCGACGGAGCTGTTCCGGTGGACACGGCTGCTGCACGCGGGCGCGCCGTTCGAACAGCCCGACACCCACCTGCAGATGACCGACCCCGGGGAGGGCAAGACGGAGAACTACGTCTACGGCATCGGTATCCGCGAGCACGAGCGCGGGGGCGTGGTGTACCGGGGAGCCGGTCACGGCGGCGGGCTCAACGGGTTCCAGACGCTGCTGGTGTATCTCACGCCGGGAGACTGGACACTGGTCGTGCTGTGCAACAGTGGGCACGACGTGGATGACCTCGTGTCGGGCCTGCAGGACGTCATCGCGGGCGTCGCCCCGGAGATGCCGCGGAAGCCGCTGATGGTCGCGCTCGCCGAGTCGATCGAGCACGGCGGCATCGACGAGGCGCAGCTCTGGATCGACCTTGTGACCGAGGAGGGGCTTCACAAGTACCTCGTTCAAGAGGCACCGCTGAACGCGCTCGGCTACCACTATCTGTTCCAAGAACAGCTCGACGAGTCGATCTTCGTGCTCCGGCTGAACGCCCGGCTGTTCCCCGAGTCTTCGAACGTATACGACAGCCTCGGCGAGGCGTACCTCGCGCGTGGTGATACGGCGTTCGCGCTCGAGAACTACAAGAAGGCGGCGGCTATGGACCCGGACAACGCGCACGCGCGAGAGGTCGTCGAGCGACTGGAGTCAGCCGCGCCGTAGGCCAGCAGCGCTGCTCACATCATGAAGCGAGGGTTACGGGCACCCGTTGTTGTAGTTGGCGATGAACGCCGAGAAGTCGCTGGGTTGGCAGAGGCCGTCGCCGTTCTGGTCGCAGCCCGGCGTCTCAGTATTAAACGCGAGCACCCAGGCGGTGAAGTCGGCGGGGGTGACGAGGCCGTCGCCGTTGGCGTCGGCAGCGCACGGGTCGATCGCGACACCAGCGACGAAGAGGCCGGACGATCCGTCGGCAAACGTGGCCCGAAACACGAACTCGTCCTGGCTGTTCAGGACGCCCGTTCTGAGATCGACAAACTGGTCGCTGGTGCCAGAGGTGATCTCGCCCGGGAGCTTGAGCGCGGCGATCTCACGCTCGTCGCCGGGTGCGACCTCGAGCATGTCACCGATTTGGAAGAGTGTTTCGAGCCGGCCCGTGCCGCCGTCGTAGCCAACGAGGGCGGCCTCGGTGGCGGTCGCTCCTTCCGACGCGAGCTCGATGGCAAGGACGACGCTGCCGTTGTCGTTCGCGTACCACTCGTTTACGCGGTCGATGCTCCTGCCGCCGAACCCGTCGATGACGGTATCTTCGGTCAGAATCGGCGTCGTCGCTCGCGTTACGGTATCGATGGCGTAGATGCCAAAGCTGGCGTCGCCCGACGGCGAGTCCACCCCCGCAGCGAAGAAGAGAACGCCAGAGTCGTGCAGCTCCGCGGTGAACAGACTGTTGAACGTCGAGCCCGGCTCGCCTGGCGCGGCGTCCCCTTCGTTGACAAGAAGCTGCGGGGTTGGGAAGCCCGTGCCGCCGACCCAGAGACCGCGCCCGGTCTCGCCGCCCGACAGCGTGTAGCTGGCACGGAAGACCAAGGTCCCCTGGGCATTGATCGATGCATCGCCGAAGAGACTCCCGAAGGTGACGCCCGCGCCGTTCTGCACGCCTGACCGAGCGATCTCCTGGCGGTTCTGGCCGGATTGGAGCCGTGTGATCGCTTCCTGAAAGACCTGCGTGTTGGTCACTTCGCGGTACACGGCGTAGCCGTTGTCGGCGAAGGCTTCCTGACCGACGGCCGTTGCGAAGGTCTCACGGTTGTTTGCCGGCAGGACGTAGCCGATGAAGTCGTCGCCGCTGATACCCGACGAGACGCCGAGGCCGCCAGAGTTGTCGAGCCTAGACGTGAGGTAGGTGCGGTTCGACGCGAAGGCTGGGCCCGTGAGCTGCGCGTTTGCTTCGGTGATCCAGACAGTCCGGCCTGTGGTCGAGACAAAGGAGTTGAACGCGATCTGCCCGAGATCGTTCATCGAGACTTCTTCGAAGTTGTTTAAAAACGTCCCGAAGCTCACGCCGGGGATGTCGTCGCCCGAGACCGCAGCCGGGGTGACAACGCCATCAGGATCAAACCGCCAGATGCCGCCGACGCTGGATCCGCTGCTCCGGACGGCGACCTGCCCCAGATCGTTGAGCCGGAACGAGCCAAATCCTGCGATCGCGTTGGTGCCGAAGCCGGGGAGCATGTCTCCGGTCATGACGACCGCGCGAGGCTGGCAGAGCGTGGATGACGCCGTAGCGAGCGTGAAACCCAGTGCAGCGGCGGTTCGGATGTGTGCGTGCATGGCAGAGCCCCTCCCATGCACCATTGTGCACATCGGGGCCGTCACTGCAAGCGAGGTCTGCGGGCATTGGCCGGGCTTCACGCACCATTGACACCGGAGAGCTACACGCGGAGCGATCACACCGCTCCTGGGGCTGCCAGAGCAACCTGCGATGGGGATGCGACGGGTCAGCTGAAGAAGCGGCGGCTAGCAGCCGGCGTTGTAATTCAGGATGAACGCCGAGAAATCGGCCGGCGTGCAGAGGCTGTCGCCGTTCTGGTCGCAGTCCGGGGTGTTTGTATTGAACGCGAGCACCCAGGCGGTGAAGTCGGCGGGCGTGACGGTGCCGTCGCCGTTGACGTCGCCCGTGCAGATCGCGGGCTGGGGCGGGGTGGACGCTTCGTCGGGGTCGACGAAGGGGAACTCCGTGTAGCGGATGAGGGCTTCTCGTTCGCTGGCAGACAGTGCGAGGACAGCGTCGCGGGCGGCCTGGGCTTCGCCGCCATGCCAGAGGATGGCCTCCATAAGCGACCGCGCGCGGCCGTCGTGCAGGTAGTTCGGCTGGGCGGGGTTGCCGTTGGGGTCGTTGGCGCTCGTCGGCGTGCCGAGCACGTGCCCGACGTAGCCGACACCCCAGAGCGGCGGGGTGCGCCATTCGCTGCCGGTGGCGTCGTGCTCGGGCCTGTTGTCGGCGAGGCCCTCGCCCATGTCGTGGAGCAAGAGGTCGGTGAAGGGCTGGATCGTGAGCCCGCGGTAGGGCGCGAAGCTCGCGTCGTCGGCCGTCCGCATGGTCGGGCGGTGACACGCAGCGCAGCCCGCGGCGTTGAATATCTCCTTGCCTTCGAGCGCGACGGGATCGCGGTAGTTGTCTCGCGGCGGGACTGCAAGGCCCCGGAGATACGCGACCATCGAATCGATCGCCTCGTCGCTGACCTCGACAACGCCCGCGTTGTGCGCCGCGCCGTACGCAGTTCCCGCGGTCATGCCCATGTCGTGTGTGAATGCCGACTCAGCTTGCTGGCGGAGGTTCGGCTCCGCGGCCTTCCAGCCGAAGCGGCCCAGGGCATCGGCGCCCGACTCGTGGTCGGGGACGGTGTTCGCCCGGCCCGACACGCCGTCGCCGTTGGCATCGCTCTCATCCGCCCACGCGAGGATCTCCTCGTCGGCGACGGCCTCGAGCAGCCCGAGCCCGATGATCATCGGTGCGATCCGCACGGAGACCTCCGCCTCGCCCGCGTACGACAGGCCGAGCGGGTTGGGCGCGGCGGTGCCCGGGATGTTCGTGCCGATGTCGCCGTAGAGCAGGTCGGTGAATCGCACGATCGGCTTGCGGAGCTGATAGGGCGTGCCGTCGTCGAACGCTCCGTCGATGTACTCCCATTCGAGGGCGGCAGCCCCTTCGGGGGTCGCGCCGGGCACGGCGTTGGTATCCAACTGCACGCCGTACAACGGATGTGGAACCGATCCGTACCCCGATGGATCGGGGACGCTCAGGCGGACGACGTAATCGTCGAAGGGGTCACCGAGAGACGCGGGAGCGGTGCCGCGGCCGTCGAGCATGTGGCACTCGATGCACGAGTTGTTGGTATAGATCGGGCCGAGCAGCCCTGGCACGAAGTCGGGGCTCTGGCCCATGTCGAAACCCACGGGGCTGCCGTTGCAGTCGAACGCGGTCGGCGGATTGAAGAGCAGGCCGTCGTCCCAGCGGGTTTCGAAGATGGTTTTGCCCGCCATGAACTCACCCAACTCGGTCGGCGGCAGGTTGAGCGCGTGCTGATTGAAGGCGAACTGCTTCACGGTCACGACGGGGATCGAGGCGTCACCGGCAGCAAAGGCGAGCGGATGACGCGTCTCGCGCTGGAGCTTGCCCTCCCCCACGTAGTAGTAGATGAACTCGCTGTAGTACGTCTGAGCGGCGAGGAGTGTGAACTCGACATCGACGCGTTGGCCGTGAACCAGATTGTCGATCGTCGAGGTGAAGTAGCCGTTGCCCCCGGCCATGCGCTGGCTGATCGCGGAGATGTTGCGGTCGCAGAAGCCGACGTCTCCGGACTGGTTGTACCACTTGATGTCGACCGCCCCAACCGGCACAGCGGGATCGGTCATCAGGATGAAGTCGAGCCGTCTGCCGTCGTCGGTGATGACCAGATCAAACGTCCGGCCGACGTCGTAGCCCTGTGGATAGTGATCGAACCGCCACTCGTTCTCGTGCCGATCCCTGAATCGGAGGGCGGCCTCGGTCTCGATGGCCTGGGCCGGGATCGGCGGCGCGGGCTCGCCGATCGTTCGCGCGAACCACGCGGTATCGACCGGCTCGATGCCAACGGTCTTGACGAACGAGTACGAGATCTCGTTACCCGAGGCGACGCTCTCGGGCAGCAGAGCGCCCCAGATGAAGCCGCCGAGGTTGTTCATCGGAGCCGAGCGCATCGGGCCGTCGGCGATGCGGTAGCGGAGCTGCGCATCGGTGACGCTCGGCAAAGGCGACGCGGGCGGACCGGTTTCGAGCAGAACGGACCATCGGCCGTCGGTCTCAGAAACGTCATGACGGAAGTTGCGCGGATGCGCGAGGCCGCCCTGCCCGAAGTCTCCGGGGTCGATGCCGTTATCGCCGTTGTCGTTGCCGTTCCCGTTGTCGCCGTTGCCCGGGTCATCTCCGCCGTCGTTGCTCTGTCCGAAGCTGAAGTCGGTGCAGCCCGCGGCGAGCGTCACCGTGTGCGGCTGAAACTCGTACTGCTGCGGGATCTGGATCACCAGGTGAAAGGTGAATTGCGTGCCGGGAGCGAGGTTCGAAAAGGAGGCGGTATAGGTGCCGGAGCCGTCGTTCGTCATGAAGTACCCGCCCCCGGGGGGCGTGGGGTAGATCAGGATGGCAGTGGCTTCGGGCGAAGCCGTGACGGAGACGGTCGCGGTGCTGCCGCTGAAGCAGACCTGCCCGGAGTAGCTTGGCGGGTTGTTCTGGGCACCGGCAGCGGCGGCACACCAGGCGATGACACCCGCGATCGCGAGACGGACAGCGAGCAAGGCAGCGGACTGCATCATGACGCGGGACCTCTCAATCGCTCGGGGCCGCTGCCCGGAATGCGGGAGGGCGGCCTCGAGCCAAAACAAGACTACGTGATCGCGATCGAGCACGCAACTGTTACATCCGTTGCATAGGCACCCTGTTGCGCGCCTCGCGATCCGGTAGGCTCGGGTCATGAAGCCCGTGGTGTGTGCTGCGACCATCGAAGCCCCGGCCGGCAATGTCTTTGACGTGGTCGGCGACATCCCGCATGCCGCGGACACGATCAGCGGCATCGAATCGATCGAGATGCTGACGGATGGGCCGGTCGGCGAGGGGACGCGTTGGCGAGAAACGCGGACGTTTTTCGGAAAGACGGCCGACGAGACCATGTGGATCACGGAGTGGGAGCCGCCGCTGCGCTATGTCGCCGAGGCGCGGAACCACGGGACGCACTACCTGACCGAGGTCGCGGTCGAGGATCTCGGCGACGGGCGATCGAGGCTGACGTTCTCGATGCTTGCCGAGCCCGAGACGCTGATGTCGCGGGTGCTGATGGTGGCCTTCTCGTGGATGCGTGGCCACGTCGTCAAAGCGTTCGAGGCGGACCTGCAAGACGTGAAACGCGCGTGCGAAGCGGACGGCGTTTCGGCGAGCGACTGACCGCGGTTGATCTCAGCGCGCACAACAGCGGCCGAGCCCTTGGGCCCGGCCGCTGAAGAGTGTTCGATTTCGATGCGCAGTGGTTTACCAGCCGCCGCCGCGGTTGCCGCCACCGCCACCACCGCCGTAGCCGCCGCCACCTCCGCCGCCGTAGCCGCCCCGGCCACCACCACCGCCGCCGTAGCCGCCACGACCACCGCCGCCGCCGCCGCCGAAGCCACCACGACCGCCGCCACCGCCGCCGAAGCCGCCCGAACGGGGCTCACGGGGCTTGGCCTCGTTGACGGTGAGATCACGGCCGCCAAAGTTGGCGCCGTTCATCGCCTCGATGGCTTTCTGGCCCGACTCGGCGTCTGCAAACTCGACGAAGCCGAAGCCGCGGGGGCGTCCGGTTTCGCGGTCGGTGATGATGTTGGCGCTGACGACCTGGCCGTGCTCGCCAAAGGCCTCGCGGAGTTCGTCTTCGGTGGTCTGAAAGGGGAGGTTCCCGACGTACAGCTTCATGTGCTGTGCTTTCCTGTCTGCCCGTCCTTACCTGATACCGCTGCTGTCCCGGGCAGATCCAAGCGTCGGTCTGAGATGGGCCCGGCTCATCCGGGTCCTACCCACCACGTGCGTAGTCTACCACGCGGAGCCGCACGTGCGAACCGGGGGGCTCGGGAATCGCCCGCAGCGCCGGGCGCGGTCGGAGGGCAGAAATGGGGCAGCGTCGATCAGGAATCGGTATCGCGGCGTTTCTGGGGGCCTGTTTCGCCCCTCTGATCGCGTCAGGGGCGGGCGGACAGAGCGTCAGGGAGCTGTGGCGCAACGAGTGTGCAAGCTGCCACGGGGAGGACGGCTCGGGCGGCAACGCCACCTCTCTGCTCGACGATGACTGGACCCTCGGCGGCACGTACCGCGAGATGTACCGGGCGACGGCTGAGGGCCTGGTCGACCTCGGCATGCCGGCGTATGAAGAAACGCTCTCGGACGCAGAGATCTGGGGCTTGGTCGCGTACATGGAAGAGCTGCGCGCCCGGCACGAGCGGCGCCGAAACCCATGGGCCGGCGCGGACGCCAGCGGCGTGGTGCGCACGATGCATCACAGCTACCGCATCGAAACGATGGCGGAGGGCGATCTCGACCTGCCATGGGGCGTCGCGTTCGCCAGCGATGGATCGGTGCTCATCACCGAGCGGCCCGGCGGCTTGCGTGTGCTGGCTGATGGTGAGCTCACCACGGTCGACGGAACGCCCGAGGTGTGGGCCTTTGGGCAGGGCGGCATGCTCGATGTCGCGGTGCACCCCGAGCACGCTGAGAACGGCTGGGTGTACCTGTCTTTCAGCGAGCGATGGCAAGAGAACGGCCGCGATGTGGGGATGACCAAAGTCGTGCGCGGCCGAGTGCAGCGCAGCGACGACGGCTTCATGTGGGCCGACGAAGAGGTGATCTACGAGCCCCCGCGCGGGCTGGGCTCGCGCACGGGGTTCCACTTCGGCACGCGCCTCGTGTTCGATGACGGCTATCTGTTCTTTAGCATCGGCGACCGCGGCCGGAAGGACGACGCGCAGGACCTCGGCCGGCCCAACGGCAAGACGCACCGGCTGCACGACGACGGGCGCGTGCCCGACGATAACCCGTTTGTCGGTCGCGAGGGCGCGCTCGCGACGGTCTGGAGCTACGGGCACCGCAACGCGCAGGGGACGGTGTTCGACCCCTCGGGTCGGCTCTGGGTCACCGAGCACGGGCCACGCGGGGGCGACGAGCTCAACCTCGTCGAGCGGGGGCTGAACTTCGGCTGGCCGCTCGTGTCCTACGGCATCAACTACAACGGCCGGCCGTTTAAGCAGCCTTGGCCCGACCGCCTCGACGGCCCCGACCCGGGCATCACGATGCCCGAGGCGGTCTGGCTCCCATCGATCGCGGTGTGCGGGCTCTCCGCGGGGACCGGGGGCCTCTTCCCAAACTGGGAGGGCGACCTGTTCGCCGGGGGCCTTGCGGGGCAGATCGTCGAGCGCATCCGCGTGGACGAGGCGGGCGACGTCATCGAGCGCGAGCCGGTCTTTCGGAATCTGGGTCGTGTGCGCGACGTCAAGACGGCCCCCGACGGCTCGATCTGGATCGTGCTGAACGGGCCGAACAAGGTCGTGCGGCTCGCGCCCGCGGGCTGATCCGGCAGCGCCGCGGTTGTGCTCGCGGGCACGTCCCAATATCCTCTCCCTGCGGTTACTTAGTCAAAGGGGCACGCGGTTGCCCTGTGGGAGAATCGAGATGACACATCGTTTGGGATTTGCGGCGGCTGCGGCCGTCGGCGTTGTCACGTCTGCTTCGGGCCAGAACATCCTGGTACCGGAGTCAGGCGACAACACCGTGTACCTCATCAACGGCTTCGACGGGTCGGTGATCAACAGCTCCTTCATCAGCATCGCGGACGCCGCGTCGGCTGCCGGATACACCGGCTCGACGACACCGGTCGAGGCGATCGAGGTGGGCAACGAGATCTGGGTGAGCGACCAGCTCGCCGACCGGATCTGGACCTTCGATCGCAGCGGTAATTACACCGGCCAGATCGGTGTCGACAGCTTCGGCGATGGCCAGCTGAACAACATCCGCGGCATCGAGGTCGTGGGCGACACCGTGTACGCGTCGCTCGGCAACAACAACGCCGCGGGCACGGTGCTCGAAGGCATCGCGACGATCGACGTATCAACCCGGCAGATCTCCGGCGGGTTCAACGGCCGTGACGCGGTCGACACGAACTACTTCGACGTGCTCGCGTACAACGGCGAGCTGCTCGTCACCAACATCGATACCGGCAACGACGGCGTCGAACGGTACGACCTCGCCGGCAATTTCCTCGGCTCGCTGATCGCGTCCGACGGCGCGACGGGCGTGGACTTCGCGCAGCAGATCACGGCCCGGTCGAGCAACGGCAACCTGCTCGTCGGCGGCTTCAGCCCGCCGTCGGGCGTGTACGAGTACCTGCCCGACGGAACCAGCCTGGGCATCGTAGCTGGGCTCGACTTCGGCCCGCGCGCCGGATATGAGCTCGGAAACGGCTCGGTTGTCTGGAGCAACGGCTCGTTCCTCAGGACGGACGCGGAGACGTTCGCCAATGGATCGTTCCGGTTCTTCAGCCCGACCAGCGTGCCAGCGCCGGCATCCGCGGCGCTCCTGAGCCTCGGGGGCCTCGCCGCGGCGCGTCGCCGCCGCTGAGTTTCACCAGACACGAATACGTCTGCACGCGCGCCCGTCCGGTGCCCGCCGGGCGGGTGTTTTTTTCAAGCCAATCAGTCTCTTCTGTGAGACACCCGCCCGCCCAGAAACAACAAGGCTCGCTCGATGGCCGCGGCGGAAGCCTTCCGAGGCATGTGCGACCCAATGGGATACGATGGTCTGAATCAAGGCGAGCGGGCATTTGCCGGGTCGCCGAGCCTGACCGGAAACACACGGACCGAAACGACACAGACACGGAGCCAGACCCATGGACACACTGGACGCGATCTACGGCCGGCGCTCGATCAAGGGCTACGACCCGGACCACGAGATGCCCGAGGCCGACCTGCGCAAGCTGATCGAAGCCGGCATGCAGGCGCCGACGAGCTTCAACATCCAGCACTGGCGTTTCGTCGTCATCAAGGACAAGGCGCTGCGTCAGAAGATCCGCACGGAGCTCGGCAACGACCAGGCACAGATGACCGAAGCGAGCGTGCTGCTGCTGATGACCGCTGACACGAAGGCGCACGCGAAGCAGCCCGAGCGGTACTGGCAGAACGCACCGAAGGACGTCGCCGACCTGCTGGTCGGATGGATGGGGCCTTTCCACGAGGGCCGCGAGTGGCTGCAGCGCGACGAAGCGCAGCGTTCGATCGGCATGGCGATGCAGACGATCATGCTCGCGGCGAAGGCGATGGGCTACGAGTCGTGCCCGATGATCGGCTTCGAGATCGAGAAGGTCGCCGAGTTGATCAACCTCCCGGACGATCACGTCATGGGCCCGATGATCTCGATCGGCAAGGGCACGAAAGACCCCTGGCCCAAGCCCGGGCAGCTGAGCTACGACGAGGTGGTGTTTGAAAACGGCTTCTGATCAGCCCTCGGGCTTGTCTCCGCTCTCGGTCGGGTCGTCTTGGGCGGGCCGATCGGATTCGCTCGCGTCGTTGCCTTCGTCTTCGGTCTCGTCTTTGTCTTTGTCGTTGCCGAGACCGAGCAGCCCGCCGACGCCCTTGATCGCGTCACCGGCGGCGTCGCCCACCTCGCTCGCAGCGTCACCGGCGAGCCCCCCCGCTCCTTTGAGCACGTCTCCCGCCGCACCGACCGCGACGCCGCCAACATCGCCCACGATGTTCACCACGCCCTCGCCGACATCGATGCCCATGCCGATGCCGGACGACGCGAGGTCGGTCAGGCCCCCGAGGCCGGCGTTCAGCCCGTCGATCACGCCCGCGGGCAGGACATCGGACCCGACGCTGATGACCGAAGCGAAGATCGCCTTGATCAGCACGTTCGTGAGCTTGGCGATGGTGACCGGGTCCTTCTCGCCGACGTCTTCCAGAATGATTTCGGGCACGGTAACGGTCGTGCGCGCAAGATCGCCCGCGAGCGGGACGAACTCGACGTGGGCCGTCACGTTGCGGACCTCGATCTTGCGGATGACGAACTTCTTCTTCGGCGCGTCGGGATCTTCCGCAGCGGGCGGGGCCTCGGGCGCATCGGGGTCGGAGGCCTTCTCGAACCTTTTTAGGTTGTCGAGGATGACGTCGTAGTTGGCCTTACCGTCTTCTTTATCGAGGTAGATATCGATGCCGTCGATGATCAGCGCAGGCACCTCGACGGTGTCCTCCTGCAGGGTCGCCAGGTCGACCGCTGCGTCGGCGGATCCGAGACTCAGAAAGTGCGGCGTGTCGTACCCCTCGGGGTTCGCGATGGTGAGGCCCGCGAGCCCAACCGCGCCGCCGAAAATATCAACGTCGGCGCCATCGAGCGTCGTGGGAACGTCGAGCGCGTAGGTCGCGCCGCGTTCGACGCCCTGCTTGGCGACCTGGTCGATCGCCACGAAGGCGACGACAACAACACCGATCAGCAAAGCGAGGATGACACCGACGACGCCGAGCAGGATCTTGAGCTTCTTCATGCCGGAACGGTACGCCGATTGGCCCGTCTTTGAAGGTCGGCCCGTCTCAGAACGTCGGCGGAGACTCGAAGGTGGTCGGCTCGCGTTCGCCTGGGAGGGCGATCGTCAAGCGTGAGGCGTGGAGCATGAGCCTGGGGGCCGATGCGGGGTCGCCGTAGAGCGAGTCACCCAGGATCGGCGCGCCCATGCCGCCCTGGCGGACGGGGTGAGCCGCGTGCACGCGGAGCTGGTGGGTGCGGCCCGTGATCGGCGTGAGCTCGATGCGGCACGGCGTGCCCGTTTTAAGAACGCGGTACGAGGTGCGGGCCGGCTTGCCCTGATCGTGGTCGACGTGGTGCCTCGGCCGATTAGGCCAGTCGACGATCAGCGGCAGGTTGATCTCGCTCTCCGCAGCGGGAGGAGGCCGCTCGATAAGGGCGGTGTAGGTCTTCGTCACCAGGCGGTCTTGGAACTGGATCGAGAGGTGCCGGTGCGCGGCAGGGGTGAGGCCCAGGATCATGAGGCCCGAGGTGTCTCGGTCGAGGCGGTGGACCGTGATCGGGCCCGCTGCATGAGCAAAGGCGAGACGGGCCCGGGCCTGGATGGAGTCGAACTTGTCGGGCGTCCGGCCGGGCACGGCGTGCAGGCCCGAGGGCTTGACGACCACGGCCCACTCCGGCCGAGCTGCGTCTGGACCGACCGCGAGCACGCAAAGCAGCGGCGGCGATGGCGCCGGATCGGGCATGGGGTATCGGGCGTTGGGGTCGGACGTGGCGATGGTCGGATCGTCCTAAAAGCGGTCGGCGGGTGTCGTGCAGCACGCGCAGCCCGCGCAGCCGGCGCAGCTTCCGGAGGCCTGTGGCGATTGTTGGCCCTCCGCGGCGGATGGGCGGGCCGGAGCGCCGACTGAGCGTGCAGAGCGAAACGCCGCTGGACCGAGCGGACGCCTGAGCGTTGGCGGTTGTGGGCAGCGGACTCTGACGGGGAAGGAGCAACCTATGCGGACGACTCTCGGGATTGGAGCGGCGGGCCTTGTGGGCCTCGCGGGTGTGCTGGGCGGCTGCGGCGGCTCGAAGGTGCACAAATCGGCTGATGTGGTAACGCTGCAGCCCTACGAGCAGCTCAACCTAGCGGTGACCGGCGCCGAGGCGGAGCTCCTCGTCGAGAACACCGGCAGCGGCCAGGTCGCGATGCGCATCCCGACCGACGAGACGGCGATCGAGCCGAGCGGCGCGTACACCGTGGCGATCGACGGCTCGGTGATCGTCGAGCTGTACAACGCGTCACGCGTGCCGACGCAGGTCCGCTGGGTCGGCACCGCGTCAAAGCCGGTCGAGATCGCGCCGCTCCGCTAAGGCGATGCGGCAAAGGATGGGTCCCTTATGGGCGGCTGCCCGTGGGGAGGAGAGAGGTGGCATGCCCCGTCGGCCGTTGGTCGGCGGGGTCGCCGCCGTGCGCATCGCGAGCGATCCACCGGATACACTCGCCGCGTGCGACGCATCACGCTTATCACGACCGGCGGCACGATGGAGAAGCAGTACGACGAGCGCGCCGGCGTGCTCGTCAACCGGCGATCCGTGCTCGACCGCATGTTGCGCAGGCTGCGGCTCGTCGATGTCACGGTCGTGACGATGCAGCTCATGCACAAAGACAGCCTCGAGCTGACCGATGAGGATCGGTCGCTGATCCTGTCGGCCACGCGTTCATCGCTCGCAGACGGCGCGGGCGAGACCGCCGAGACGCGGCGCGGCATCGTCATCGTGCACGGGACGGACACCCTCTGCACGACGGGCGAGCTGCTGCACCGAGAACTGGGCGATACGCGCTGGCCCGTGGTGCTCACGGGCGCGATGCGGCCCTACGAGCTCCAGCGTTCTGATGCCGTGCAGAACCTGATCGAGGCGATCCTCGCGACCGACCTGCTCGATCCGGGCGTGTACGTTGCGGCGCACGGGCGGGCGCTCCGGTTCCCGGGCGTGGTCAAAGACCGCGACCGCGGGACGTTCGTCAGACCGGGAGGCTGACGCCCCGGGCCTTCAGCGTCTCGATCAGCGGCGCGAGCTGCCGCTCGTAGACCCTCCACCTGCCGACCGATGTCGTGTAGATCGGGCGCGAGGCCTGGTCGTAGCTCGCGGTGGAGATCGGGTTGGCGGTCTCCCAGTACCTGAGCGACCGCTCGTCGAACTCGAGCCCGGCGGCAGCGGCGATCGCGCGGGCACCCCCTTCAAGATCGGCGACGACCGACTCGTACTCGATCATGGTGAAGCGGTCGGGCATCACGCGCTGCCAGTGCCGCATGACGCGGCGTGTATCGGCCTGGAAGTGCGCGATGTGTTCGAGATCGAACATCGCGGGATTGGTGCTGCCGAAGCTCTGCTGGAAGCACGAGAGCCCGACGTCGCGCGGATCGCGGAGGCAGCCGACAAAGCGTGCATTCGGAAACAGCGTCGCGGCGAACGGCACAAAGAACGCGTTCACAAGCAGCTTATCGATAACGATCGGCGAGCGGGCGCGGCGTCGGACAGCGTCGAGATATCGCCGCGCCGCCGCGCTGGCTTGCACCGGATCGAACGGCGACTCAACGTACGCGAACGGCGGCTTCGCGGCCCCCATCACACGGGCCGCGGCGGGAAGCTCGAGGGGCTCACCGGCGCTCGACACACCATCGTGCGCGAGCAGCACCTGCTCGATGAGCGTCGAACCCGACCGCGGCATGCCCACGACGAAAATGAGATGGTCCGTCGGCATGCCGTCGATCGGCGCGACGGTTTCGGCGTTCCATGAATCGATGATGCGATCGGTGGCATCGCGGTGGCCGGCGTGGTCGAAGGTCGCGCTGGTCTTCGCGTTGGCGAGCTCGAAGGTGGCGAACGCCTCCTCGTGCCTGGACTGCCTCTCGAGGAGCTTGCCGAGCTGGAAGGCGATGTCCGCGGCCAGCGTCTCAGGCACATCAGGCGATCGCAAGACGCGTTGCTGGAGATCGATCGCTGCGTCGGGCTCGAGCCGGTCGTCGCCCCGTACGAGCGAAGCCTCGCCCGCTGCCGATGCGAAGAAGGCATCATCGGGAGCGCCGGCGGCCTGCGCTGCGAGAAAGGCGTCGACCGCTTCGGTGTGCTGCTGCGACTGCCGGAGACCACGGACGAGGCCCGCGAGCGCCTCGGTGTGTTTCGGATTGATCGCAAGGCATCGGCGGAACGCGTCGACGGCTTCGCTCAGCTTGCCGGCCTGCGAGAAGATGTTGCCGCGCGTCACGCTCAGCACCGGGTCCATGGGTCGGAGCTTCAGCGCTTTGTCAATCGCAGATATCGCCTTGGAGTTGAAGCCTGCCTCTGCAAGCACGATCGCGTAGAGCCGCAGAGCGTCGGGCTCCTTGCGGAGCTTGGGCATGACGGGCTCGAGCAGGCGCAGCGCGTTCGCCGGACGCCTTCCGTGGAGGAGTCGGATCGCTTCGTTGAGCGTGCTGCGGATGTGCCGGTCGTCCGACATCGGTCTCGCGTCCGCCGGCGGGCCTTGACAACGCGCCGAGCGTTGCGATCAGCCCTTGACGGACGTGATCTTGACGTGGGTGTACCGCTGGCGGTGGCCGGTCTTGCGGCGGTAGCCCTTCTTGGCCTTGAACTTGTAGATGTCGAGCTTCTCGCCCTTGACCATGGGTGCGAGGATTTCCGCGGTGACGGCAGCCCCGTCGACATACGGCTTGCCGATCGTTGTGCTGCCCTCGCCGTTGCCGGTGAGCAGCACGCGGTCGAAGGTGATGCTGCCGCCGGCCTGGGCCTCTCCGCCCTCGATGAGGTCGATGAAGAGTTCCTGCCCTTCGGCAACCTTGCGCTGGCCTCCGCCTTCCTCGATGATCGCGTACATATCTGTCCTCGCTGGTCCGCGCTGGATCGGGGCGGGTGTGTGTTCCCGTGTGTTGGGTTCCCGTCTTGGGTCCCGTCCGGCTTCGGGCGAGGAGTCTAGGCCTTCTGACAGAGCCCGGTGCCCTTGGTGCCGATGCGGTGCCGGGGCGGTGCGTGTGCAGGGTCGGCGGCCGATAACCGTCGATCACCGGTTATCTGGACGATGAGCGCGTGGATTGCGGACGTTGGTGCGATCGGGGCATCGGTGCGTGGCGGATCGGGCGGCCTCGGCTCGATAGCAGGCGGGCCGACGGGGCGGGCTTGGACAGGCCGAGCCGCCGCCGCGGGGGGACGACGGGCCCGGAGCGACGGGCCGAAATGAGGTAGCCGATGCTGATCCGTGAGTCTGAGGTAGAGCGGTTCTTTGAGACGCTGATCGCGGGTGACCGCGTGGCGTCACGCGAGGTGGTCAACGAATATCTCTCGGGCGGCGCCGCCCCCGAGGATCTGCTGATTGAGCTGTACTGGCCGACGTATGAGATGGTGCAGAAGCTGCACCGGAGCGACAAGCTGACGAATCTCGCGCACCACTACGCGACGCGCCTGCTGCGGGTGCTCGTGGACCAGACGGCGGCCCGTTTCCAGTTTGAGCCCAGCGTCAACCGCCGTGTGCTGGCCTTCTGCGGGCCGAGCGACCCGGACGAACTCGCGGGCCAGATGGCGGTGGACCTGCTCGAAATGTCGGGCTTGACGGTGAAGTTTGCCGGCGGCGGGATCCCGCGTGACGAGATCTTGTCGCAGGTGCACGAGGAGCGGCCGGACGTGCTGCTGCTCTTCGGCTCGGCTCCGGGCGACCTGCCGGAGATCCGCCTGCTGATCGACACCATCCGCGAGATCGGGGCGTGCCACAAGACGCAGATCGCTGTGGGCGGCGGCGTGTTCAACCGTGCGGAAGGACTTGCGGAAGAGATCGGCGCCGATATCTGGGCGACGGACCCGCTCGAGCTCGCGCACGTGCTGATTGAGGAGCCGGACCAGAGGGCGACCGCCGACCAGCGGACCGTCGGTCGCAAGCGCAAGGCGGCGTAGCGACCAAAGACGCATCGGAAGACCCCCCACGCCCGGTCGAGCCTGCGCTCGGTCGGGCGTTTTCGTAGGACGCCTGAGAAAGATCACGTTTGATAGGTTCTTGTTTGTGCCTTTCGGTCCGACGAACGGAGATATTCGTGGCATCCCTCGGGGTGATCGCCGGTATATTGGCCTGAGGAGGCGTTGCTTTGGCCTTTGACCGTGAAACAGAGCGTGCGCTGATTGCCGAGGCCGTCGCGGGTGACCGCGACGCGTCTGCCGCATTCATCCGCGAGTACCAGCCGTCGCTTCGGGCGTACCTGCTTCGCCTGTCGGGTCGGCCTGACATCGCCGAGGACATCGCCCAAGAGGCGTTCGTCCGGGTGCTGACGAACCTGCACCGCTTCGACGATCGGTACCGCTTTTCGACGTGGCTCTTCACGATCGCGAAGCGGCTGTACGTGAACGCCCGCCAGAAGCACGCGCCGCTCTTTAACACGGAGGCGGTCGCCTACGAGCGGAGCAGCGGCCGGGGCCCGGGATCGCGGGCAGCGTCGAACGAGGTCGCAACGCACCTCCGCGATGCCTTGCAGGAAGCGCTGATGTGCCTCGGCGAAGAGCAGCGTGAGATCGTGGTGCTCTTCCACCAGCTCGATTGGCCGATCACGCTGATCTCGGAGCACATGGGCATGCCGGAGGGGACGATCAAGAGTCATCTGCACCGGAGCAGGAAGAAGCTCAGGTCGCTGCTCGCGGAGCACGCGCGGCACGGGAGCCGCGTGAGCGAGGCGTGGTCAGACGGGGCCGGCGGCCCGGCGGTTGGGGCTGCGACCCGATGACGACCGGCGGAGGACAAGGGTGGACGCCTCATCAGGCGAGCGATGGGGCCGGCGATGGTTCCGGCGACTGGACTGGCGGTCGGACTGGCGATTGGGAGCGCGACGCATCCCGCAATGAATCGCTCGAGCTCCCGCTCGACATGTTCTTCGCCGAGGACCACGGAGCGCCGGAGGCCGTGGCCAAGCGGCTTGAGCTTTCGGACCGCGTCCTGGGTCGCGTCGATGCCGAGCGGGGTTTCGTGTCGCGGCCGCAGCGTCGGATGCTGACCGCGGGCCGTGTGACGCTCGGTGCGGTGGCGGCGAGCGTGCTGTTGGGTGTGGCCCTCGCGGATCGTCTTGGCTTTGCCCCGTGGCGTTCAGAGATCAGCCGACTGGGCCCGGTGTCGGGTTTGGTTGCTTCGGCGAGCGAGGACACGAGCGAGCGCGTTGAGCGTGCGATGGAGCTGCGCGACGCGATCCTTGCTGTCGCGGCGGTGCCCGATCCTGCGGGTGTCGGCCTTGCGGACGGCGGGCTGGATCTGCAAACCCGGGTCACACAGACCGAGGCGTCTTCGGTCGACGGGGCGTTCCACGGCGGGCCCGTGGCGGTTCGTGTGGCTGCTGGTTCATTTGAGGCCGGGCGTCAGGTGCAGGCTGGACCGTACCTGACAGCACACGAGCCGTGGGACGGCTCGGGGGACGCTGGCGCGTCGACAGTCGTCCGCTTTGGTGATGGCCTGCGTGTGCCGATGATGGCGTCGGCGGGCGGTGCTCGGGCGGAGCTGCATTGGCCCGATTCGGCATCGGTCACGAGAGCGGCGATCTCGCTCGACGGGATGGGCACGCTTCAGGCCCCGGTCCGCCTTGTGCCGGCGTGGTACTCGGAACGCCCGAGGTGATCCAAAGGTGACCCAGGACCATGGTCTGCGGACGCCATCGGCGGGCGGTGTGCGTGCCTGGATCACCCGTCATTTCATCGCTTGGGTAGCCCTTGCTTGGGTGGCCTGCATTGCGGTCGCGTCGGGGGCGTCGTGTCAAGACAGGCCCGGCGAGGCGCTCGGACAGGCATCGGCGTGGGCCGACGAGGGCTGGTCGTCTCTCGGTGAGCCCGAGGTCCTGCTTGTCTTCGATACGCTGGGAGCGCAGCTGCAGGTCGAGGGTGGTCGGCGGACGGTGGCGCTGGTTCACGCTGCGGGCGTTGTGGACGCGGGCTCGGATCTGCGGGCGGCGTGGGATCGGCTTGTCGCCGCGCTGAGCCTTGAGCCCCGGCTCGCCTTCGACAGGCTCCTCGGGGATCGGGTCGTCATCGCCGTGGGCCGGGCTTCGCTGCCGGTGACCGGCGGCTGGGCGCTGGCGACGCGTGTGGACCGGGCGGACGTCTCTCGGGTGCTCACCGGTCTCGGTGCTGTGCAGCGGGACGTGATCTCGGGCAACGCGATCTTTGCGGTCGATCGAGGGGCCTACCGGCTTTGCGTGATCCGCGGTGCTGAGGGTGCGCGGACGGTGGTGCTCGGGCCCGGGGGCGATTCGTTCGATCGAGCTGTGCGCGGGCTGTCGTCGCGGCGCGGGTCGTCGTGGTTCGCCGGGGCGTGGCCCGTGGGTCGCGGCGCGGCGGCGGGCGGGGCGATGCTCCGCGTCGGCCGCGAGCGGGCCGCGTCGCTCACGAGCGTTTCGGCCGATGAAACCGGCTGGTCGGGCGTGGTGATCGGTCAGGAGGCGGTGCCGCAGGGCGCACCGGGTTGGACGAGCGAGGGGGCAGCGGCGCTGGTCGACGGCGCTTCACTCGGCATGGTTGGATCGGTCAGCGCAGGCTCGCTCGGGGACGCCGCGATCGCGCCGCTGCTTGGGATCGATGTGGGGTCGATCGAGGCGGTCATCGGGAGTGTGCCCAGGCGGGGGGCGCTCCGGATCGATGCGGAGGCGTCTGGTGCGTTGATGCTCCAAGTCGGGCTCGAGACGGCTGGTGGTCCCGCGGCGGATGTCGATGAGATGCTGCGAAAGCTCGCGGGTGTGATCACGGCCGGGTCGGGGTCGGTGCCTGACTTTGGCGGCCGCTGGCCCGGGGCGGTCCGCACGGTCTCGCTGCGTGGCGGATTCGCCGAGGCATTCGGCGGGAGAGTGCTCGGGGTCGAGCCGAGCCTGGCCTGGGCAGTCGTTGGTGGGGCCGTGGTTGACGGGGCGGAGCCGGCGCAACGTGGTGCTGGTGCGTCTCTTGGCGTTTCTCTCGCGCCGCCGGGTCTGGCTGCTGAGGGAGCGCGTACGGCGGCCGAGGGCCTCGTGGGCGTTGCGACAGGTCCTGTTGTCTCGGCGGGCAGGCTCGAACCCGGGCCGATCGCCGCGGCCCTGGAGAGGGCAGCTGGGCTGGATCGGCCGGTCCTGACATGGGCCGGGGGGATCACGGACGTTGTCTGGGAGATCCGCCGGCTGGATGCTGAGCGCGTGTCGGCGGACGTGCGTGTTCGCCTTCTGCCGGCGGATTGAGCGACTTGGGGCCGGGGCGTGCGAATGATCCGGGCTTATGAGCACGCACGACCCATCGAAGATCCGCAACGTCGCCATTATCGCGCACGTTGACCACGGCAAGACCACGCTTGTCGATCAGCTGCTGCAGCAATCGGGCGAGTTCCGCCAGGCCGAGCTCGACAAGCTCAAGGGCGGGCAGCACGGCCTGATCATGGACTCGGACCCGCTCGAGCGGGAGCGAGGGATCACGATCCTGTCGAAGAACTGCGCGGTGAACTACCCGTCGGAGGAATCGGGCGAGATCCGGATCAACATCATCGACACGCCGGGCCACGCGGACTTCGGCGGCGAGGTCGAGCGGGTGCTCCGCATGGCGGACGGGTGCCTTCTTGTGGTCGACGCTTTCGAGGGCCCGATGCCCCAGACGCGCTTCGTGCTCGGCAAGGCGCTGGAGCTCGGGCTGAAGCCGCTGGTGATGGTGAACAAGTGCGACCGGGCCGAGGCGGATGCCCACCGCGTTGTCGACGAGGTGCTCGGGCTCTTCATCGAGCTCGGAGCGCCGGACGACGCGCTGGACTTCCCGGTCGTCTACGGCTCGGCCCGCGACGGATGGTCGGTGAACGACATCGATGACGTGTCGATCGAGGACGCAAAGAAGGGCACGCTCCGGCCGGTGTTTGAGGCGATCGTGAAGAACGTGCCGCCGCCGGGCGGTGATGTC
>JBCBNT010000013.1:0-45926 GCA_039821685.1 Planctomycetota bacterium
CCGGGATCTCGGCGATGGTGTTGTAAAGCGGGATCGGGCCGTCTTCGAAGGAGTGGGGCAAGTCGAACTCGACGGTGACCTCGCGTCCGTCGGCGAGGTCCGAGTTGATCCAGCGGTAGTCCGAGTCGCGGATGTTGACCTCGACGTCCTGCCCGACGTCGGCCCTGGTCATCCTGAGCAGGTCTTCGCCCCGCTTGACCGACGTGGTCCAGACTCGCTCGTCGCGGGAGCTCGACAGGAACCCGGCAGGCTCGCTCTGGATGACGCTGAAGGCGATGAAGCGTTCGATCGCCTGCGGGTCGGCGGCTTCCACGGGCTCGAGGTCGGCGGCGAAGGTATACACGCCGTTGCCGCCCTCGTCCGGCATCTGAACGTCGACCGACCCGCCGCGGACAGCGAACGACATTGGACGATCGCCGATTGGCGTTGGCCAGATATACGACAGAATGCCGTCGGCGAACGAGCCCTCGATGATCTGCTCGTTGAAGCCCAGCGCCGGCAGGCCGGCGGTGCCGGTGACGGTGCCGTTGGGCTGGAGCACGAGGCTCATGATGAACTCGGTGCCGTCGCCCGGGATCGCGGGGCCGGAGGCGGTGCCCGACCAATCGCCGGTGATCCCGTCATCGGGCCTTGCGTCGACGTCGGGCCGGGCGACGGTTTCGCCTCGTTCGATCATCTGCCGGAACTCGGCGTTCTGGACGTGCCGGGCTGCCATCGCGCGTCCGATGCCGCGGATGCCTTCGCGCCCCATCGCGTTCTGGCCGATGAGGACCCAGCTGCCGGTGAGCTGGTCGCTCACTGCATCGAGCTCCGCGAGGGTGGTCGGCATCCGGACGACGGGCCCGCGGAGTGGGCCGTCGGTCCCCGGGGCCCAGCTCAGGGTCGTGAACTCCAGCGAGCGGATCTCGGCGATCTCATCGCCGGCTTCGCCCGAGGCTTCCACGATCCTGCCCGTGCTGGGCCCGCGATCGAAACGCAGCGTGGCGCTGTCCCACTCTTGGAGCTCGACGTTCTGAAGGCCCCAGCTCTCGAATTGGTCGGCCGTCCATCTGTTCGCGTCTTCGAGGGCTGTCGAGGCGGTGAGCCTCGGGCCGATCTGCACGCAGAGCTGGTCGAGATGATCCATCACCCGGTTCCGGTGTGTGCCCTCATCGAGGATCGCGGCGATCGTTTGTGGATCGCCCATCTCGATCTCTGGGACCGGCACGGCCTCGCCGTCGATGACCGCGTAGGGCGGCGGGACGGACTGGGGGTTCGAAGCAAGCGGACGCTGCGGATCGGTGAGCGTGGGCCCGCAGGCGGTGATCGCTGTTCCGGCGAGGGCCGTGAGAATCGAGAATCGGACGGCTTCGCGCCGAATTGCGTTGTGCATCGTGGAATCTCCGGAATCGTGCGTGCGAATCGGCAGATACTACAGGGTCCGAAGGATTGAGGAGGCCGACCGCCCATGGAGGAGCTTGTTGCACGATTCGGCGTTGCGCTCGGCGGTGTGCTCGGCGACGCCGGCTTGTGGCTGATCGCGGGGTTTGGGGTCGCCGGCCTTCTCCACGCGTTTGTGCCGGCATCGCTTGTTGCGCGTCAGCTCGGCCGTCGTGGTACCGCATCGGTATTGAAAGGGGCGGTGATCGGTGCGCCGCTGCCGCTCTGTTCGTGCAGCGTGATCCCGGCGGCTGCGGCACTGCGTCGAGGCGGTGCGTCGAAGGGCGCGGCGGCCTCGTTCGCTGTCGCAACGCCGGAGATCGATGTGCCTGCGTTCAGCCTGACGTGGGCGTTGCTCGGGCCCGTGATGGCTGCGGCCCGGGTGATCGGTGCCGCGGTCAGCGCGGTGACGGCTGGCCTGCTCGTCGATGCGGTTTCGAGGGACGAGGATTCGTCGCGGCTCCCGGTCGTCGGTCAGCAAGATGGTGGCACGCGGGAGTGCTGCCGCTCGCACGGCACGGCGCATGACCACGGGCACCACCACGGCGGCTTCGACACTGATCAAGACAGTGACCAAGACATTCGTGTCCGGCGGACGCTTGTCGGGCGGGTTGGTCAGGCCTTGCGGTATGGGTTTGTTGACCTTCCGGCCGACCTTGCGGGGTGGCTGATCATCGGCCTGCTCGCTTCGGCAGCGGTCGGGGCGTTTCTGCCGCCCGACCTGCTGACGGGGAGCCTCGGTGCCGGGCCACTGGCGGTGATGGCGGCGATGGGCCTTGGATTGGTCGTCTACGTCTGCGCAACCGGGACAACGCCGCTGGTTGCGGTGCTCGTCGCGAAGGGCCTGGGGCCCGGGCCTGCGCTTGCTTTCTTGCTCGCCGGCCCTGCGACGAACCCCGCGACGATGGCCTGGGTCTTGAAGGACCTTGGTCGGTCTGCCTTTGCTGCGTACGTGGGGGCGATCGGTGCGGTGGCGTTTGTGTCGGGCTGGGGCCTGCAGTGGCTCGCGACCGGCGCGTGGACCCCGGAACCCGCTCCGCTCGCCGGGCATGCCGGCAGCTCGGCGCTCGGCGGCGCAGCGCTCGCGGCGCTGCTGGCCTTCGCGTTTGTCCACCCGCTTGCTCGCAAGCTTCTGGCGTCGGATTCGTCCGGCGACTCCTGCTGCGGCTGCGGGGGTGATGATCCCGGTGGGACGGAATCCATCGAGCCAGAAGCAGCCGGGGCTACTGGATCGGGAGGCCCTTCCGCCGCCAGAGATTGATCAGTTCGTTTGACGAGATCGGCTCCCAGACCTTTCCGTCGGGGAGTTGCTCGCGGATGATCGTGCCGTCCTGATCGAGAAACTTGACGAGCTCCGGCGATCCCGGTGCGACGCGGCTTCTGAGGACCCAGCCGTCGCCGGTTTCGTCGCGGCGGAGGGTGTCGGTCCGGAAGGCGATCGCGTTCGCGTCGGACCGGTACCCGTAGTAGGCGAAGTCTCCCGCGGTGTCGGCCTCGACGAGCAGGCGAGGGAGCTGCAGCGCGACCGGTTGGGGGATGTAGCCCTGGCTGCCGATGCGATGGCTGGCCGATTCGGATCGGCCGTTGGGCGTCTTGGCGGTGACCATGAGCTGCTCGTCGCCGTCGCGGGCCCCGATCTCGGAGAGCGTGGTCGTACGTCGCCCGTCGCGGATGGCGATCGACAGCTCCCATGCCTCTGACGCGAGGTCGTTGCTGACCCAGTAGGTTCCTCGCGAGTCGTACACGATCCGCTCGCCGGTTTGCGGGCTTTCGGCGCCGAGCGTGCGGGCCTCGATCCTGACGAGCATGCCGGCGTCGCTCGAGGTGGACGACGATCGCGACCCGATGTCTTCCCTGTCGCCGGTCCAGGTTGTGACCCGCCGGTAGCCGATTTCTTCATCGCCGTCGGCGGTCGGCAGGTAGAGCCTGAACCACTGCTCGCCCGGTTCGTCGAAGATCTCGGCGAGCCTTGATCGATCGAGAGTGTCCAAGACACGCTGGCCAGCCTCCAGCGCGATGCCCCGGCTCGCGAATCGCTGCTCCGGGTCGGCGAACCCGACGGTTGTGAGCATGGCGTCCAGTGAGGCGGCGAGCGGCTCGAAGTTGGCCTCGGGTGCGGTGGCGTCCCAGACGAGCATCCTGCCGCGGCCGAGGTCGATGAGGGCTACGCCGCGCACGGTGTCGCCCTCGTCGCGGGTCGCGGGCTGGCGGATGAAGAATCGTTGCGCGATGCCGCTGCCAAACTCGACGCTTTCGATCGTCCTGAGCTGCTGGGCGTAGGTGGCGATGGTCACCGATTCGGGCCTGTTGGCGTCGCCGTCGGTCACGCCGAACGATCGCTGAAGGTTCAGGAGGATGGACTCGGCTGCTGCTTCGGCGGTGAGATCCTCGTTGGATGAGGTCCTGGAGGTGATGGTCACGCGGTACGACGCGTCGGGCCCGATGATGTCGGCTTGTGTCTCAGAACCGATGCGACGGGTGCGTGCGGTCGCTCCGATCGGCAGGCGGAACCGCACCCCGAGGCCCGACAGCTCGAAAGGCGTCGCGGCGAGTTCGATCTGCTCAGCGTCTGTTTGGCCCGCGGCTGGCTGGCCTGCCGCAAGGCACGCAAGGCAGGTCACCAGGGCGGCGGCGTATCGGAGTGGTTGTGCGGGCATGCGGCGGGTTCCTCTTTGTGGGGGGCGTGTCCGGATCGGTCCGACCGCCAGTGTCTTTTTTCGGCTCGGCGGCTGTGCGGCGTTGACCCATCGGGCGGACGGCCTACGCTTGCAGTCCGCCCGGAAACGACAGCCGGGTGTGTTCCGTGTCGGTGGCAGTGGCCGCTCCCGACATTCTCACGAACACCGACCGCCGCGTTTGATGACCCGGCACGGTTCCGGATTGGTCCCGCCTCGTGCGGGTGGTCGCGGCGTCTGCTGCGGAAATGGGAGCGTACGGCTCGATGAACGGCGGCAAGATTCGAATCCGGATGGAAGCCTACGACCACATCGCTCTCGATGCGTCGGCGAAAGAGATCGTTGACAACGCGAAACGCACCAATGCGCGTGTGAGCGGCCCGGTGCCCCTGCCGACGCGGATCGAGCGGTACACGGTGCTGCGGAGCCCGTTCGTCAACAAGAAAAGCCGTGAGCAGTTCGAGATCCGGACCCACAAGCGGATCATCGATATTTTCGATCCCAATGCCCGGACCGTTGAGGCTTTGAACCGCCTCGTCGTGCCGGCGGGTGTCTTCGTTAAGATCAAGGCGTAAGAAGCGAATCGGCCCCGGTCCTCAGGATCGGGGTTTGTTGTTGGAAGGTGCAAGCGAGTCCTGACCTGCTCTGAGCCCCGGACCGACCGGAATAAGACTCACCAGGTACAACGAGCGACTGGAAGAACGATGACCGACCAAGGCCCAACACTGCTCGGAACAAAGCTCGGGATGACCCGGGTGTACGACGAGGCTGGCAACAGCCTCGCTGTCACCGTGATCGAGCTTGGGCCTTGCGTTGTGACGCAGGTGAAGACGCCCGAGACCGACGGGTACTCCGGCGTGCAGATCGGCTACGGCGAGCGGAAGCCTCGCACGACGACCATCCCTGTTATGGCGCACGACGCGAAGGCCGGGACGACTCCAAAGCACCATCACGTCGAATTTCGCACCGACGAGAGCGACGCTGCTTACGAGCTCGGCCAGACGCTGACCGTGGAGGCGTTTGAGGGAGTCAAGTTCGTCGACGTCATCGGCACCAGCAAGGGCAAGGGTTTCCAGGGCGGCATGAAGCGGCACGGCTTCAAGGGCCAGCTCGCGAGCCACGGCGTGGAGCGGAAGCACCGTTCGCCAGGCTCCATCGGCGGCCACGCGAGCAACGCGGGTAAGGCCGGTCGGATCAAGAAGGGCAAGAAAATGGCAGGCCACCTCGGCTCGGAGCGGGTAACCGTCCGGAGCCTCGACGTGGTCAGGATCGACGCGGAGAAGAACCTGCTGCTGGTCAAGGGGCCGGTGCCGGGTCACAACAAAGCGATCGTGCGGGTTCGGCCGGCGACTCGGTTGTACCGCGGCAAGGCGGCGATAGCCGCTGGTTGATAGGGCTGCGGGCCGAGGATGAGCCTGCAGAAGTTGGATGGCATCGGCGGGCGAGGACAGCCCCGTCGGTGAGCTCGGAAGGCCCCAAGGCGAGAGCCGACGGGAACCGGCGGGCGAGAACAAGTGTGCGGTTTCGGGTGTGTTGCCCGGAACCCGGAGACGGCCGAGTCAGACCCGGAGCGTCCCACCTCGATGCGAGCTTTGAGCTTGGTCGGGGGGCCCGCCGCAAAGAGCGGGGGCAACAGGAGGCGGGCCGGTAACGGCGAGGACAGCGAGACGTTTCGGCGGCTCGCGCAGGAAGGCGTCAGGACGGAAGACACGATGAACGTGCCCGTGTACAACATGCTGGGAGCCGAGGTCGGGCAGATGCCGATCGATGAGGGCTCCCTTTCGGCTTCGCTGGTGGACCGGGGCATCAACGCCTCGCTGATCAAGCAGGCGTACGTGATGTACCACGCCAACCGGCGTCAGGGCTCGGCCCGGACCAAAAGTCGCAACGCGATCTCCGGCTCAAACAAGAAGATGTACAAGCAGAAGGGCACCGGCAACGCTCGTCACTCGACGAACAAGGTCGCGCAGTTCCGCGGCGGCGGCCGGGCATTCGCCAAGACCGCGACCCGCGAGGATTACCACCAGTCGATGCCGGTCAAGATGCGGCGCAAGGCCAACCGCAACGCGCTGCTCGCGAAGATCCTGGGCTCCGAGAAGTTTGGCAGCGAGATCCGCGTGATCGATGACCTGTCGATGCAGGCCCCCAAGACGAAAGACTTCGTTGCCTTCCTCGGATCGCTCAAGCTCGATCGCTCCGCGCTGGTCGTCCTGAGCGACGACGGCGAGAAGTCCGAAGCAGTGCGGAAGAGTGCCCGGAACGTCGCCGACGTGGAGCTGATCCCCGCGAGCCAGATGACCGCGTTCGAGATGCTCAACCATCGGTATCTGGTCATTGGGAAGTCTGAGCTCGAGGCGTGGCTTGCGGGTCCGAGCTCGCAGACCGGGAAGAGCGCGAAGACTGATCCGATGGGTCGTCATGAGCCGAAGCCCCGGCGTCAATCTGCGCCCCGTGGCAAGAAGGTCCGCGGCGCCGGCGCCGCTGCCCAGGCTGAATCGAAGAGCGGGGAGGCCAGCTGATGGACGCCGCATACGTTGTCAAGAAGCCGATCGTGACCGAGAAATCGACCGCCGCGATGGAAGAGGGGCGGTACACGTTTGAGGTCGACCGCCGCGCGACCAAGGACGACATCCGCCTCGCCGTCGAGCAGCTCTACGGCGTGAAGGTCGACGCGGTGGCAACGCAGGTCCGCAAGGGCAAGGTCCGCCGATACCGCTACGGGTACGCGACCGAGGCGAGCACGAAGAAGGCAACGGTGAAGCTGGCCGAGGGCTCGGCGATCGAGCTGTTCTGAGACGTTCGGTAGGAATCGAAGGAAGCTGAAGCAATGGGCATCAGAGTCTACAAGCCGACGAGTCCTGGACGCCGCAACGCGAGCGTGCTGACGCGTGAAGAGATCACCAAGCAAAAGCCCGAGAAGTCGCTTCTGGCCCCGCTGAAGAAGTCGGGCGGCCGGAACAACTCGGGCAAGGTGACGGTGCGTGGTCGCGGCGGCGGGGCGAAGCGTCGCTACCGCAGGATCGATTTCCGTCGAGCCGATCGCGACGGGATCGCGGGCACGATCGTCGGGATCGAGTACGATCCGAATCGGACGTGCAACATCGCGCTGATCAAGTACAGCGACGGCGTGAAGCGGTACATGCTCGCGCCGGTCGGTCTGAAGGACGGCCAGGAGGTCATGAGCCATTCGACCGAGGCGATCGAGCCGAGCGTCGGCAACTCGATGCCTCTCAAGTTCATCCCGACGGGCCTGAACGTGCACTGTGTCGAGCTCCAGCCGGGCAAGGGCGGCCAGATGTGCCGGTCGGCAGGTTCGGCTGCTCGGCTGATGAACAAAGAAGGCAAGTACGCCACGCTGGTGCTTCCCTCGGGCGAATCGCGTCGCGTGTCGGTCGAGTGCCGGGCGACGGTCGGCCAGGTCGGCAACACCGATCACCAGAACCGCCGGCTTGGCAAGGCGGGCATCAACCGTCACCTCGGGCGTCGGCCGAAGACGCGCGGCGTGGCGATGAGCCACGACGCTCACCCGCTGGGCGGCGGCGAGGGCCGGTCGAAGGGCGGCCGGGCGCCGGTCAACAAGCAGGGCACGCCTTCGAAGGGCGGCCGGACGCGTGATAAGAACAAGCCGAGCAGCAAGCTCATCATCCGCCGTCGCGTGAGCAAGCGCTACGGCCAGGTCAAGTAAGGCGAGGACGCTATGGGACGCAGCCTGAAGAAAGGACCGTTCGTCGTCGAGAGCCTCTACCGCAAGGTGGAGAAGATGGACGCCGACGGCCGCCGCGAGCCGATCAAGACGTGGGCTCGCCGGTGCACGATCGTGCCCGAGTTCGTCGGCCACACGTTCCAGGTGCACAACGGCCGGGCGTTCCTCGAGGTGTACGTCACCGAGGACATGGTCGGTCACAAGCTCGGCGAGTTCAGCCACACGCGGACGTTCCGGGGTCACACGAACAAGAAGGAAGGCATCAAGTCGGGCCGCTGATGCGACCGGCTGATGAGAGGTTGAAGCCATGAGGCTGCAGAACGAGAAACTCCGGAAGCTGGCCGCCGAGCGTGGCGTCGGCGTCGAGCAGATCGCCGGCGCGGTGTCCGCTCAGAACGGCATGAAGCCGGCCGAAGCGGAGAAGGCTGTGCGAAACTGGTTGGCCGGGCGCGACCACCCGCGGTGTCGCCAGGGCGACATCCAGGCAATGGCGTCGGCGTTGGGTTCGCCGGTGAAGGACATTGCCCGGTTTACCTCGCAGGTCCGGCATCATCGGGGTAGCCCGCTGAAGGCGCGGCTGGTTGCCGATGCGATCCGGGGCAAGGCCGTGAGCGAGGCTCTTGAGCTGCTGACGTTCTCGACCAAGCGGGCTGCGACCAACATCCAGAAGGCGCTGACCGCGGCGTACGCCGAAGCCGAGCTTGCCGACGTGGACGACGCGAGGCTGTTCGTGAGCGAGAGCCGGGTCGACGAGGGCGCGCACATCAAGCGGTTCCGCCCGAAGGACCGCGGCCGGGCGCACCCGATCCTCAAGCGCACAAGCCACATCACGATCTCGATCGAGGAGCGGAACTGATGGGACAGAAGACGCACCCCTTCGGCCTTCGTCTCGGCGTGACCGAGACCCACCGCAGCCGCTGGTATGCGCCCAAGGCGCTGTTCGGCGAGTTGCTGGTCGAGGACGAGAAGATTCGCAAGTTCCTCGACGATCGGCTGAACCGCAAGCCGCCGTACGCGGCGGTCAGCGAGATCCTGATCGAGCGGACGCGCGAGGAGTTGAAGGTCATCGTTCGCACGGCCCGGCCGGGCCTGGTCATCGGGCCCAAGGGCGCCGAGGTCGAGCGGATCACGCAGGAGCTGCAGTACATGACGGGCCGGAAGGTCGCGATTTCGATCATCGAGATCAAGAACCCTGACCTGTCGTCGCAGCTGGTTGCGGAGTCCGTCGCGGAGCAGCTCAAGAAGAGCCGCGGCTTCCGCCGGGCGATCAAGATGCGTGGCGAAGCCGTGATGCAGGCCGGTGCTCAGGGCGTGCGGATTCTGATTTCGGGCCGCCTGGGTGGTGCTGAGATGAGCAGAAAGGTCGATGTGCGGCACGGGTCGCTGCCGCTCAGCACGCTGCAGGCGAACGTGGAATACGGCTTTGCCGAGAGCTTCACGACCTATGGCACGATCGGCGTGAAGGTGTGGATCTACAAGGGCCCATACTCGACCGAGCAGGACGAGACGGCTTCGAACGCTGCGGGCGGCACGGCTCGTGCGCGTGGGCGTCGGTAAGGGTCTTCGGGAAGGAACGGTTACCCGCTGCTTGCGTTGCGGCGGGAAGGTTGGAGTTTCGTCATGGCTTTGATGCCCAAGCGAGTTCGGCACCGGAAGGAATTCCGCCGCACGAGCCGCGTGAACAGGAAAGCGACCAAGGGAAACTACGTCGCCTACGGCGATTTCGGTCTCCAGTCGCTCGAGAGCGCGTGGATCACGGCGCGTCAGCTCGAGGCGGGCCGTATCGCGGCCCAGCACTTCTCGAAGCGTCAGGGCAAGCTGTTTATCCGGGTCTTCCCCGATAAGCCTGTCAGCAAGAAGCCGCTCGAGACCCGCATGGGTAAGGGCAAGGCCGACGTGGATTACTGGGCAGCTCGCGTGAAGGAGGGCACGATGCTCTTCGAGATGGCCGGGGTCAGCGAGAGCTTTGCTCGAGGAACGATGGTCCGAATCGCGATGAAGATGCCGGTGCGGTGCCGGTTTGTGAAGCGGCGTGTGTCGGTCTGAGGGTGTCTGTGCAGGGCTGAGAAGGACGGAGCATCGCGATGGCAAAGAAAGACGACCTGAGGAACGACAAGATCCGAGACATGTCGGACGAGGAAATCGGCGGCACGATCCGCAAGCTGCGGGATCAGATCTACCGGCTCCGGAGCGCCACGGTCACGGACACGGTCGAGGACACGAGCCAGTTCGGCACGCTCCGTCGGAACGTCGCCAGGCTCTGCACGGAGCAGACGCGGCGGCAGGATGAGGCAGCGGGGGCGTAAACCGTTCCCGGTGAGGAATGACGACGCCCTGCGGACAGGGCACAGGTCGGCGTGTGCCGGCAGAAGGATCAGCGAGTGACTGAGCAAGCGACGATTCAGACCGCGTCCAACGTGCGGACCACGATCGGTGTCGTGGAATCCGACAAGGCCGACAAGACCCGCAAGGTGGTCGTGTCGTACATGGCCAAGCACCCGAAGTACGGCAAGTTCGTCAAGCGGCGAACGGTGCTGCAGGTGCACGACGAGGGCAACGAGTCGGGGCTGGGTGACCGGGTCGAGGTGCGGGAGTGCCGGCCGGTCAGCAAGACGAAGAGCTGGGAGCTCGTTCGGATCGTGGAGAAGCGTCCCGGCGCCTGAGGCGTCGGCTGAGTGTGAGGCTGAGCGATGCTGCAGCAAGAATCACGTTGCGAAGTTGCGGATAACTCGGGCGCGAAGATCGCCTATGTCATCCGCGTGTACGGCGGCTCGACCCGCCGCGATGGTCAGACACGCCGGACGGCGTACGTCGGCGATCGCGTGCTGATCTCCGTGAAGAAGGCGCTTCCCGGCGCGGACATCAAGCCGGGCGACAAGTCCAAGGCCGTGATCGTCCGCTCGAAGAAGGCGACGCGTCGGCGTGACGGCTCGTACGTCGCGTTCGACACGAACGCGGTTGTGCTCATCAGCGACGAGGGCAACCCCAAGGGAACCCGCATCTTCGGCCCGGTGGCCCGCGAGCTCCGCGACCGGAACTACATGAAGATCGTCTCGCTTGCTCCGGAGGTGGTGTGACATGGCGATGCACGTGCGTAAGGGCGATGAGGTCATGGTGACCGCCGGGGCCAACAAGGGCCAGACCGGCAAGGTCAGCCGCGTCGATGCCGAGAACGATCGGGTTTGGGTGGACGGCGTCAACCTCCGCGTCAAGCACATCAAGCGGACCCAGGCGAACCCGCAGGGCTCCAAGGTGACCCGCGAAAGCCCGATCCACATCTCGAACGTGAGCCCTGTGGTCGACGGGAAGCCCACACGGGTGCGGTTCCAGATCAACGAGGACGGCAGCAAGGACCGGGTCGCGGTCCGCAACGGTGCGGTGCTGGGACGGGTGTCGCCGGCGAAGAAGAAGTAAGAGTCCAGAGCGGACACGGCTCGGAGCAGACCGATGGCGAAGAACAAAAAAGGCAGCGACGCACCGGTGGTGCCGCCGAACGAGCCGCGGCTCGCCAAGCTCTTCGAGGAGAGCGTGCGGGCCCAGGTGGCTGAGAAGTTCGAGCAGCCCAACCCGATGTCGCAGCCCAAGATCGAGAAGATCGTGATCAACGTGAACATCGGCCGACACCTCGACGGCACGAAGGTGCCGGCGAACGTGCGGTCGACCGTGATCGACACGCTCACGCAGATCTCGGGTCAGAAGCCGATCTTGGTGCGTGCGAAGAAGAGCGTTTCGAACTTCAAGGTGCGCGAGGGCTACGAGTCGGCCGTGATGGTCACGATGCGTCGCGACCGGATGTGGCACTTCCTCGACCGGCTGATCCATCTCGCGGCCCCCCGCATCAAGGACTTCCGGGGCCTTCCCACGAAGTCGTTCGACCGCCAGGGCAACTACTCGTTCGGCCTCGTCGAGCAGGGTGTGTTCCCCGAGATCAACATGGCCGAGGTGAACTTCACCCACGACATGCACATCAACGTGGTGTTTAAAAACTCGGACGCCGAGCGGAGCCGCTTTGTGCTCGAGCAGCTCGGCATGCCGTTTAAGAAGCCAGAAGAGAAGCGTCGGTAAGGACCGGCGGGCACGGCGCCGGCCGGACGGGTCGGCAGATTGAGGAGCGACGATGGCCAGCAAGGCGCAGATCGCAAAGACGAAGAAGACCCCGAAGTTCTCGACGCGGACCGTGCGTCGCTGCGAGCTGACGGGGCGTTCGCGGGGCGTGTACCGGAAGTTCCGCGTGAGCCGCATCATGCTGCGGAAGCTTGCCCTCGAGGGCAAGGTCCCGGGCATGCGGAAGTCGAGCTGGTAATCGAGCAGGAATGAGATCGGTCAGGCAGGAGCCGAAGCGATGACGATGAGCGACCCGATCGCCGACATGATCACCCGGATCCGCAACGCGGTCCGGAACCGCGCGAAGACGGTGGATTGCCTCAACAGCAAGGTCTGCCGCGGCATCGCGGATGTGCTTGTGGGTGAGGGATACATCACGGGCTATGACGTGATCGAGGACGGCCGGCAGGGCCTGATCCGTGTCCAGCTGAAGTACGGTCCGCGGGGTGAGCAGATCATCCACAGGCTGCACCGCGAGAGCAAGCCCGGCCGTCGGCTCTACGCCAAGGTTGAGGAGCTGCCGAGGCCGCTGCAGGGCCTGGGCATCGCGATCGTGTCCACATCGAGCGGCGTGCTGAGCGACCGCGCCTGCCGCGAGAAGCGGGTCGGCGGCGAGCTGCTCTGCACGGTTGAGTAACGACGAAGCAACGGGAGCGCAGCGATGTCGCGAGTAGGTAACAAACCCGTCGAGATCCCGAAGGGTGTCAAGGTGTCGATCGACGGCCAGACCGTCACGGCTGAGGGCCCGAAGGGCACGCTCTCGCGGACGTTCCGCGATGAGATCTCGATTGCTCTGGGCGAGGGCGACTCCTCGGTGGTCTGTTCGCTCGCCGGCGAGCCGACCCGGCAGGCCAAGGCTCTCTGGGGCACCACGCGGGCGCTGATCAACAACATGTTCATCGGCGTTGAGAAGGGCTACGAGAAGGGCCTGCAGATCGAGGGTGTCGGCTGGGGCGCCGAGGTGCAGGGCCAGAAGCTCAAGCTGCAGGTGGGATACGCGGATCCGGCGTTCGTCGAGATCCCGCAGGGTCTCAGCGTGACGGCGGAGAAGCAGACGATCAAGGTCGCCGGCGCCGACAAGCAGGCCGTGGGCGAATTCGCCGCACGGGCACGCAAGGTGCGGGAGCCCGAGCCCTACAACGGCAAGGGCATCCGCTACGCGGACGAGGTCATCAAGCGGAAGCAGGGCAAGCAGTTCGGCAGCTAATCGATCGATGCCCTCCGGGGCGGGTCGGCATCATCACGGCATCGGGCCGAGGCAGAGGTCAGACAGATGAACAGAAACAAGCTCAAAGACAGGCGGCAGTGGCGCAGGCGGAAGGGCATCCGCAAGACGGTCTCCGGCACCGCCGCGAAGCCCCGTCTCGCCGTGTACCGCTCGCTGAACCACATGTACGCCCAGGTCATCGACGACATGGAAGGCGTGACGATCGCTTCCGCGTCGACGCGCGACAAGGGTGTGGGCCTGTCAAACTCCGGGAACGCCGAGGCGGCGAAAGCCGTCGGCAAGGCGCTCGCCGAGAAGGCCGCATCGAAGGGTGTGACAGAGGTTGTGTTTGATCGGGGCGGGTTCCGCTTCCACGGGCGGGTCAAGTCGCTCGCTGACGGCGCACGCGAGGGTGGGCTGAAGTTCTGATCCCGGTATGAGAGGGTTCGAACGCGGCGAGGAGCCGCGGATAGGACGGCTATGGCAGAGTTGATGGAACAGTCGGGCCAGATGGAGTCGCACACGGCCGGTATCTTCCGGACCGCGGCGACGGTCAAGGGCGGACGCCGATTCAGCTTCGGCGCGATGGTCATTGTCGGCGACCGACGCGGCAAGATCGGCTACGGCCACGCCAAGAGCACCGAGGTGCCCACCGCGATCGAGAAGGCCGAGAAGAAGGCCCGCCGAGGCACGATCAAGGTCCCGCTCCTCGGCGGCACGATCCCCCACGAGGTCGAGGGCCGCTTCCTGGCGTCGCGCGTGCGGCTGCTCCCGGCATCACCGGGTACGGGCGTTATTGCCGGCACGAGCGTGCGTTCGATCCTCGAGCTCGTCGGGATCACCGATTGCATGACGAAGTGCTACGGCTCGACGAACAAGGTCAACGTGATCAAGGCCGTCTTCGATGCGCTCTCGCAGATCCGCACGAAGGAGCTGATCGAAGAGCTCCGCGGCGTCGATCTCGGTGAGACGGACATCGAGGGCCGCGTGGAGCGGGCCCAGCGTTTCATGGGTACCGGCTCCGCGGGCGGCTCGAAGGGCCGCGTGCTGACGGCGGATGACGTCCGCGTCGAGCGGCCTGCTCAGGAGGGCTCCGCAGACGAGGGCACACCGTCAGATGGTGCGGCCGAGGGCGCATCGGATGATGCCGCTGCGGGCGGAGAGGGTGCCGCGAATGAGGGCGAGACAGAGGCGAAGCCCGCCGGGAATGATGGCGACGACGCCGAGAAGCCCGCCGATTCCTGATCGAGTGAATGCAGATCGACCGGCACGATCGGTCGGAGGTGACTGAGCGATGATGATCCACGAGATCACCGAGAAAGTCGGCAAGAACCGGAAGCGCAAGCGTATCGGGCGTGGCCACGGCTCCGGCAACGGCAAGCAGGCCGGGCGCGGCCACAAGGGTGCCGGCAGCCGGCGCGGCCACAGCACGCGGTTCCAGTTTGAGGGCGGGCAGATGCCGTACTTCCGGCGGATGCCCAAGCTCGGCTTCTCGAACGTCCAGTTCGAGACCCGCTTCTGGACCGTCAACCTGCGAGACATCGCGCGGAGCGACGCGTTCTCCTCCGGTGGCGAGGTCACGAACGAATCGCTCGCCAAGGCCGGGCTCGTCCGCGATGACAGCCGGGATGTCAAGATCCTCGGGTCCGTCGACGAGGGCGGCCTGAAAGTGAAGCTCGATGTGAAGGTCAACCGGGTCACCGGCGGCGCCAAGAAGCACATCGAAGAAGCAGGCGGGAGCGTCCACGAGACCGGAACGAGGCGCGACCGCGTGAGAGGGATCGATCGCAACAGCGACGACCGCACACCAAAGAACCTGACCAAGAAGCTCCGCCGGACCGAAGGCAAGAGCTGAATACCGCGATCGTCGGCGGCAGGGAGCGAGCCGAGGCATGCTGCAAGCCATTCTGAACGTGTTCCGCGTCGCGGAACTACGGACCAAGATCCTCTTCACGCTCGGCATGCTTGCGGTCTATCGCATCGGCTACTGGATCCCGCTGCCGGGAGTGAACCAGGAGCAGCTGAAGAGCTTCTTCGACGTGCAGGCTGCTCAGGGCAGCGCTGCGGGCCGGGCTGCCGAGTACGTCGCGATCTTCTCCGGGGGATCGTTCAGCCAGTCGACGATCTTCGGGCTCGGGATCATGCCGTACATCTCGGCGGCGATCATTTTCCAGCTGCTCCAGTCGGTGTCTCCGACCCTCAAGCGGCTGCAGGAAGAAGGCCCGACGGGCCGCCAAAAAATCCAGGAATGGACCCGGTACGCCACGGTGGGCCTCTGCATTGTCCAGGCGGTGGCCTGGCTCAGCTTCATCAACAGCAGCGGCCTGGTCTACTCGCAGTTTACGAACAACCCGCTCTGGTGGATCATGGCCACCGCGGCGCTGACCGCGGGCACAACTTTCCTGATGTGGCTCGGCGAGCAGATCGACAAGTACGGCATCGGGAACGGTGTTTCCATGATCATCATGGCGGGCATCCTCGCCGGCATGCCCGGCGCGATCAACTGGATCGTGAGCAACTACGAGCCGGGGGACCCCGACAAGCTCGGCCCGATGGGGCTGATCCTGCTCGCGGCTGGCTTCGTGATCATCGTGGCCGGTTCGGTCGTCATGACGGTGGCTCAGCGTCGCATCCCGATCCAGCAGGCCAAGCACACGCGGGGGCGGAAAGTCGTCGGCGGCCAGCGGAGCTACCTGCCTCTGCGGGTGAACCACGGCGGCGTGATGCCGATCATCTTCGCGAGCTCGCTGATGATCTTCCCCGCCGTCGTCTTCGGTGCGATCGACGGCTCGGTCGAACAGGGTTCGGCTCTGAAGGGATTCGTTTCGTGGCTCAGCCGCGCGTTCGACTTCGGCGAGTTCCCCTACGTCTTCGTGTACATCATCATGGTGTACTTCTTCAGCTACTTCTGGATCACCGTCCAGTTCAACCCGGAAGAGATGTCGAAGCAGCTGCGTGATAACGGCTCGTTCATCCCGGGCCTCCGCCCCGGACCGCGGACAGCCGAGTACCTCGAGACCGTGATGGAGCGGATCACGTACGTCGGAGCCGCGTTCTTGGCGGTGATCGCGGTGCTGCCGATGGTCGTGAACCGCACGCTCAACGTCGACTTCCAGGTCACGCAGTTTCTCGGCGGCACGGGCCTGCTGATCTGCGTCTCGGTGATCCTCGACTTTGTTCAGCGCGTTGAAGCCAACTTGCTCATGCGGAACTACGCGGGCTTCCTCGGGAACGCGGCCGAGGGCGATCGGGGGCCGAAGCTCCGCGGCCCGAGGGGCTGACAGGGTGAATGGAGATCGATGGCGCTCACGCGTCGGAAGGAGAGAGGCACAGAGGGCCGCCGATCAGTGAGCGCGGCTTTCGGCACGGATCTATGAGTAAAGAGGATGACAAGTTCACGTTCGAGGCCGAGGTCGTCGAGGCGCTGCCAAACGCGATGTTCCGCGTGAGGCTGCCCAACGACAAAGAGGTGCTCGGCTATGTGTCCGGCAAGATGCGGATGCATTATATTCGGATTTTGCCAGGTGATATGGTCACCGTCGAGATCAGCCCATACGACCTGAGCAAGGCGAGGATCACCTACCGCCACTAAGCCGCCACTAAGCCGCCTTTCAGACGCCGCGGAGCGCAGCCTGTGGATTGCCCGATGAGGGAGCCGAAGGGCGGGTGTTTGAAGCAGCGGGTTGCAATTCCTCTCTGTTTCTCTGCAGGTTTCGTCGTCTTCTTTGGAGAGGTCGGCCTATAGTCCGTGCTCGCGACTGATGCCGCTGGTGCGCGGTGACAGTTACGAGACTGTTAAACAAGATTTTGAGACGCAATCGAGCGTCTGTGAACGGGGTCCGGTCATGAAAGTGCGGTCGAGCGTCAAGCGGATGTGCAGCGGGTGTCAGGTCATCCGTCGGAGGGGCAAGGTCCGTGTGATCTGCAAGCTTGATCCGAAGCACAAGCAGGTGCAGGGCTAACCGCAGACAGTTACCCCCGGGAAAGACCCGGGACAGCAGGAGCATCGCATGCCGCGTATCGCAGGTGTGGACATCCCAGACAACAAGAAGGTCTACTACGCCCTTCAGTACATCCATGGCGTGGGCCCCAAGTTCGCCGCTGACATCCTCGCTGAGGCGCAGATCAACCCGGACATCCGCGCCCGCGAACTCGACGACCTGCAGGTCGCTTCGATCAACGGCATCATCGACGCGGGCTTCATTGTCGAGGGTGCCCTGCGTCGGCAGGTCGGTCAGAACATTCAACGGCTCCGGGAGATCCGCAGCTACCGGGGCGATCGCCATCGCCGCGGCCTGCCGACCCGCGGTCAGCGGACGAAGTGCAACGCGCGAACCCGGAAGGGCCGCAAGAAGACGGTCGCCGGCAAGAAGGGCATCAAGGGCTAATCAGCTCGCCGCCCGGCCCGCGATCCGGCAACACGCCGGCCGGCCGACGGCTTGGGGCAACAGATCATGGCAAAGAAGAAGATCCGCAAGAACGTCGCCAAAGGCATCGTCCACGTCAAGGCGACGCACAACAACACGCTCGTGACGATCACCGACCTCAACGGCGAAACGCTCGCCTGGGATTCGGCCGGCACGATCGGCTTCAAGGGCACGCGGAAGGCGACCCCGTTCGCGGCGACCCGCGCGGGCGAGACCGTGGGCCAGAAGGTCCGCAAGATGGGCCTGCACGAGGTCGAGGTCCGCATCAAGGGCACCGGCGCCGGACGCGAAGCAGCGATCAACGGCGTCGCCTCGTGCGGGATCCGCGTCTCTGCGATCGAGGATCACACGCCTGTGCCCCACAACGGTTGCAGGCCCCGCAAGAAGCGGCGCGTCTGACGGACCGTTTCTCACCCTCATCGGCTTGCCGCTCGCGTCGGCGGGCCATGGCTCGATCGGCAGAAAGCCCCGGCGTGACTCTCCCGGCACACGCCAGGCTGTGAACGATCGACGAAGCGAAGACACATCGACCGGGACACAGAGGTGAGTGCATGCTCCGAGTTCGCTGGCGCGGTCTGGAACTCCCGTCGAAGATTTCATCTGATCCGAAGTTTGACGGCGAGACCTTCGCTCGCTTCACCGTTGAGCCCTTTGAGCGTGGGTTCGGTACGACCGTCGGCAACAGCCTCCGCCGTATCCTGCTGTCCTCGCTCGAGGGCGCATCGGTCACTGCTGTCAAGATCAAGGGCGTTGAGCACGAGTTCAGCTCGCTGCCGGGCGTCATGGAAGACGTCACTGACATCATCTTGAACGTGAAGAACCTTGTCGTGCAGATGGAGGGCGATGAGCCGAAGAAGCTCCGTCTCGCTGCCCAGGGGCCCGGCGAGGTCACCGCGGACCTGATCGAGGCGGACTCGTCTGTCACGATCGTCAACCCTGAGCTCGTCATCGCGACGCTGACCACCGAGGTCGACTTCGAGATGGAGATCCACGTCGGCAAGGGACGCGGGTACGTGCCGGCCGCCGAGCAGTACGACGACGACGAGGAGCAGGAGATCGGAGTCATCCCGATCGATGCGATCTACTCGCCCGTGCAGCGGGTCCGATACAAGATCGAAGAGACCCGTGTTGGCCAGAAGACGAACTACGACAAGCTTCTGCTCGAAATCTGGACGAACGGCACGCTCAAGCCGGAAATGGCGCTCGTCGAGGCGGCCAAGATCCTGCGGAAGCACCTGAACCCGTTCGTGCAGTACTTCGAGCTCGGCGAGCAGCGTGTTTCGGAAGAGGCCGCCGCCGCAGCCGGCGTCGACGAGGAGCTGATCCGCAAGCTCGACATGCCGCTGAACGATCTCGATCTGTCCGTCCGCGCAAGCAACTGCCTGGAATCTGCACGCATCGATACCGTCGCGCAGCTCATCCAGTATCAGGATGCCGACCTGCTCAAGCTGCGGGCGTTCGGACGCACCTCGCTCCGTGAGGTCAAGCGTAAACTTCTCGACATGCAGCTGGAACTCGGGATGCAGCTCCCCGAGGGATATCAGGTTCCCGAGCCGACGGCCTAGAGAGTCACCCGAGACCGGGCGAGATCACGAGTGAGTGCCTCGGAAGCGGGCACGACTGACTGGAGACTGTGAGATGCGGCATCGTAAGGCCGGGTACAAACTCAATCGGACCGCGTCGCATCGACAGGCGATGCTTCGCAACCTGGCTGCGAGCCTCTTCGAGCACGGCCAGGTCGTCACGACCCTGCCGAAGGCGAAGGCGGTTCAGCCGTTTGTCGAGAAGATCGTGACCAAGGCAAAGCGTGGCGATCTGCACGCACGCAGGCGTGTGATCTCGATGCTCGGGCGCGATCGTCTCGCGTTTGACTGGCGGTACCTCGCCAAGAACGCGACCGAGCAGGAGCGTGAGGCGCACCGTGAGCGGAGCGAGATCGCCGAGCAGTTCTTCGACCTGCCGCCGGCCGAGCAGACCGAGCGGAACCGCTACGGCGAGCTCCGCCGGGCCCCCCGGCTCGTCCGTCACATCTTCGAGAACGTTGCACCGCGATTCGCCGACCGCGAGGGCGGTTACACCCGCATCGTCAAGCTCGGGCGTCATCGCCTCGGAGACGCGGCGGAGCTGGTGCTCGTCCAGTTCGTTGGTGCCGAAGAGGGTCCAGAGATCGCGGGCCGCCCGAGCACGCGTCGTCGTACGGCTGACCGGCGGTCGAAGTACTTCGCGTCTATCAAGGACAAGGTGACCGCGGCGGGCGTCACGGCAACGGCGACCCCCGCGGCCGATGAGCCCGTGTCGGCTGATGGAGCCGAAGGCGACGCGTCGTCGGACGAATAGGCCCCGCCAGCGACCGGGCCTCCGCAATCGATTCCTCGCGATCGACACTCCTCGATCGACCCTAGAACGAACAGCCGGCACAAACACCCACGAGACGACGAACGCTTTGACGTCTTTCGCCGACCAGCTCGACGCACTCGAGACCGAAGCGTTAGATTCGCTCGGCGCGATCGCGTCGGCCGATTCACTCGAGGCGTGGCGGATCGAGTATCTCGGCTCGAAAGGCAAGCTCAAGGCTGCCATGGCGGGCATGAAGGACGTGCCCAAGGCCGACAAGCCCGCGGCGGGTCAGAAGGCGAACGCGGTCAAGTCGGCCCTCGAAGCGGCCTTTGAATCTGCCCAGCAGAAGTCGGCCTCGCCGACCGATCAGGCCCTCCCGATCGATGTCACGGAGCCGGGCGAGCTGTCGGTTTCCGTGCCGGGTCGTCGACACATCCTCACCCGGGTCAGAGACGAGCTCGTCGAGGTGTGCGCTCGGCTTGGGTTCGATGTCGCGGAAGGGCCCGAGCTCGAAGACGACGAGCACAACTTTGTGAAGCTCAACATCCCGCCCGAGCATCCCGCGCGGGATCCGATCGATAACTTCTACGTCGATGACCCCGCAACGACCGCTGTGCCGAGGATGCTCCGGAGCCAGACGTCAACCGTGCAGATCCGGGTCATGGAGCGATCCGTCAAGGACGGCTCCGGGCCGCCGATCAAGATCGTTTCTCCCGGTCGCGTCTACCGCCCGGATACCGTCGATGCGACGCACAGCTTCATGTTCCACCAGCTCGAGGGGCTCTACGTCGATCGGGGCGTGTCGATGGTGGACCTCAAGACGACGCTCCTGCAATTCGCGCGGGCCTACTTCGGTCCCGACGCGGAGGTCCGCCTCAGGCCGAGCTTCTTCCCCTTCACCGAGCCGTCGGCCGAGTTTGACATGATGATCCAGCTGAGGCCCGATCGCCCGGCAGAGTGGATCGAGCTCGGCGGCTGCGGCATGGTCGATCCGAACGTGCTCTCGGCGTGCGGCATCGATCCGGAGGTCTGGTCTGGCTTCGCGTGGGGCTTCGGCATCGAACGCCTCGCGATGGGCAAGTACGGTATTCCGGATATCCGGCTGCTCTTCGAAAACGACCTCCGTTTCCTCCGGCAGCTGTAGCGCCGGTCGGCCTCGTACGGCCGCTTCACCCAACCGTGTATCCGGCGAAAGCGGTCAACATGGCCTGTCCCGCTTCCAGCCAGACTCGCATCCGGTTGCGGCTGCGGGGCGGACCCGCGGTTGATGGCACGAGCATTTGATTTCCGATCGTTGCGTGGCGACGCCGAGACACTCTTTATCGTTCTGGGCGACCAGCTCGATCGGGAGTCCCCGATCCTGGCCGAGATCGATCGCAAGCGTGATGCCGTGATCATGATGGAGGTCGAGAGAGAGAGCCTCGAACCGGTGAGCCACAGGCAGCGGACCGTGATGTTCTTGGCGGCGATGCGGCACCACGCTCTTTGGCTTCGCGACGAAGGCCTCCGCGTCGAGTACGTCGAGCTCGATGATCCTGACAACTCGCAGTCGTTCGAAGGAGAAGTCGAGCGGGCGATCGATCGTCTGTCTGCGAAACGCGTTGTCGTGACCGAGCCGGGGGATCATCGGGTCAGAGAAGAGATCGAGAGGGCGACGCGGTCGGCCGGTGTCGAGCTCGAAATCCTCGACGACACGCACTTCCTGACGACGCCCGAGGAATTCGAGGACTGGGCGTCGGGCCGAAAGCAGCTCACGATGGAGTATTTCTACCGCGAGCAGCGCAAACGGCTTGGCATGCTCATGGACGACGGGAAGCCGGTCGGCGGCGAGTGGAACTACGACAAAGACAACCGAGAGAGCTTCAAGGCGACGCCGAGGCCCCCGGTGCCGCCCGCCTTCGAGCCCGACGAGATCACCCGCGAGGTCATCGATCTGGTGGAAGAGCGGCTGCCCGATCTTCCCGGATCGATGGAGAGCTTCGCGTGGCCGGTCACCCGGGAGCAGGCGCTCGAGGCCTTAGACGACTTTATCGAGAACCGGCTTCGACGCTTCGGCCCCTACGAAGACGCGATGTGGACCGAGCAGCGGACGCTCTACCACGCGAGGCTCCCGCCTGCGGTGAACCTGCACCTGCTGTCGCCTCGCGAGTGCGCTGAGCGGGCTATCGAGGCATATGAGGCGGGCGATGCCCCGCTGAACTCGGTCGAGGGGTTTGTCCGGCAGCACATCGGATGGCGCGAGTTTATCCGCGGCGTGTACTTTTTCGAGGGCTCTGGGTACGGCGACCGCAACGAGCTCAACGACAGCGGCTCGCTGCCAGAGCTGTACTGGGACGCGGACACCGATATGGCGTGCATGTCCGACTGCGTCGGTTCGGTTGTCGAGGATGCATATGCGCACCACATCCCACGCCTGATGGTCATGGGAAACTTCGCGATGCTCGCGGGGATCGAGCCGCGGCAGGTGGCGGACTGGTACCTCGGGATGTTCGCGGACGCCGTGGACTGGGCGACGATGCCGAACGTCGTCGGCATGGCGCTCCACGCGGACGGCGGGGTCGTCGGAAGCAAGCCCTACGCGGCGAGCGGCAAGTACATCAGCCGCATGAGCAACTACTGCGAGAACTGCAAGTACAAGCTCTCGAAGCGGTCGGGAGAGGACGCGTGCCCCTTCAACGTGCTCTACTGGGACTTTCTGATCCGTCACCGCGAGACGTTCCGCAAAAACAACCGGATGGCGATGATGCTCAAGAACGTCGATCGGCTCGATAAAGACGAGATCACTGACATCACCGTGAGCGCGAGGGGCGTGCGCGAGCGGATCGGCGTGCGGTGATCACCGCGGCCTTTGGATCCTGATCGGGCCGCGGGCGGTGGACGGATCGACAGTGTGCCCCTGCTGCGTGAAGACGACGTCGCCCCGGTCCACGAGCCGCCGGCCAGCCATGCGGGCGGGCTCCATGAGGTCGCGCCATTCGTCGGCCGACACGAGCTTGGCAGCTTCGCTGGGGCAGATGGACTTGCCGGCGCCGCGGCGGTCGAGCAGGGTTTCGATCGCCTCCTCCAGAGCCTCGTCGGTCGGTGAGAGCTTCTTCTTTCGGCATGCCTTCGAGCAGTAGCGGACCGAGTCCCAATCACGCTCCCACTTTTTGCGCCACTCGATCTCTCGCCCGCAGACGACGCATGATTTGGTAGCTCTGCTCGTCACGCTATCGGCTTCGCGTGCTCCGACGGGCCCGGATGCCGAGGAACATCGGAATCTCGGCTCTCGCTCGGTTTTCCTCGTCGGCCCTCGGGCCGGGCTCGCTCTTCCGGGCGCTGGGCCACTCCTCCATGGCATCGATCATGAGTCCCGCTCGCGCGAGTTCGCGGACGTACACAGAGAGCGGGCGATGGAATGTGATGGTCTCGACAGGATCGTGACCGTGTGCTGCCCGGCCCGGGTTCATCGTGATGCGTGTTGATCGCTCGGACAGGTACGCGTCGATACGCCGCGCTTGCCGCTTTTTGCCGGCATCGTCGCGTTCCCAGATCCAAGATGTCTGCTTCGGCGCGCGGAACGCCGGATGGAGCATGACAATCACGAACGGCGCGCCGTGTTTGAGGTGTTGCGCAATTCCCCGGAGTGTCCTGTCGAGATGCTCGATATTCATGATCGCCATGACGCAGCACGCCGCGTCGAACGGTGCGTCGAGCGGCGCATCCCGCAGATCGGTAAGCGTGGATGCATCGGCGACGACGAACGCCGCCCGATTGATACGGCGTGCACGGGCCGCTTCGATCAGGTCGGGCGCGGCGTCGACACCAACAACGCTCGCTCCGTCGTCGGTGAGGATCGAAGCGAGCAGGCCCTCGCCGCAGGCGACGTCGAGGACGCGCTGGCCTTTGACGCTTCCCAGCAGTCGGCGCACGCCCGGGTGGATCGTGTCACGGAAGTGGTCGTTGCGTGCCCCGGTCTGGTACTCGCTGTACCAGCGGGCGACGCCCTGCCACGAGGTGTCCTGTTCCGGTGCCGCGTCTGTCTTTGCGCTCGGCATCAGTCGGCGGAACGACTCGGGGAGCGGGCACTCCGTTGCTTCGGTCTTCCCCGTGAGAGGGTGCACGAACCCAAGTGATCGCAGATGGAGCATCGGGGTTTCCGAGGCCTTGGAGCGGGGGTCGCTGGCGCTCCCGACGATCGGATGATCGATCGACGCCAAGTGCGTGATCAGCTGGTCTCGGCGGTGCGTCTCGGGGACGAGTTCGACGAGGCTCAGCCCTTCTGTTTGATGGATCGAGCGATACTTCGTGACGGCGGGCTTGCTGGGTGTGTCCTTCGGTGACGTTCGGCCTTTCGTGCTTCGGCGACGCCTCGTTGCGTCGTCATCGGTCTGGATCACCCCCGCGGTCTTCCCGGGCCGGAGTTCTCCGCGGACCACGGCGACGTATGTCCGGCTGAACTCGCCGTGCTTCGCGGCCGCAAGCAGCCGTCGCTCGGCGCGCTCAGACTTCGCGAACAAGACGAGCCCTGAGATCTCCGGTGCGAGACGGTTGATCGCGCGGACCCTGAAATTGGTTCCGGGCGAGCTGTGCACGTGATCGTTGACCAGGTCGAGGAGCGTTTGCGTGCGGGTCCGGCGCGGTGTCTGCGTCGGCATCCCCGCCGGTTTGTCTACGACAATGACGTGGTCATCTTCGAACGCGATAGCGATCCGCGGGGGTGATCGTCGCGGGTGTTCATCGCCCTGTGATCTGCGCTTGCGGCTCATCGAAGTCTGCTCGGGTCGCGTTTGATCGCGAGGGCGCGATCGCAGGCTTCGACGAGCCATCGCGCGAAGTCGGCCTTTGATGCGATCGATGGGCAGCCTGTAAAGGCCGGGGTGCACACTGGCGACGCGAAGACTTTCGCCTCGATCGTGGCCGACTCCATCGTGCGGAGCGGGTTGGCGATGATCACGTCGACGCCCTTCCGTGCGAGTTTCTCGCTGGCACGAGTATCGAGAGTGTCCTCGTGCTCGAGGGCGAAGCCGACGGTGAGCTGGTCGTCCTGCCTGTGCCGCATCAGGCATTGCAAGAGGTCCGGCGTTGGGACCAGTTCGAGCGACGCCGCGTCGTTTCGCGGGAGCTTCCCTGCGTGCGGCTCGGCGAGCCTGAAATCCGCAACAGCGGCTGCCATGACCACGATGTCGGCGGGTGCGGCCCGGTCACGCATCAATCGTTTGAGGTCGTCTGTGGTCACGAACCGGGAGAGCCTGACCCGGCGGTTTGGGGCTTGGCAGGATGGGCCGAGTGCCAGTTCGACCATCGCATGATCATCGGTGTCGGAAGCGGCGTCGGCGATGCAGACGCCCAGCGAACCCGAGGAGCGGTTTCCGATGTAGCGGACCTGATCGATCGGCTCATGGGTCGGCCCGGCTGCGACGAACCAGCTTGTGGTCGCGGGGGTGCTCATGCGTTCGGGTGGGTTCAAGGTCGCATCCTGAGGCTGCTTGCCGGCCGAGGAGCCCAACACTATGCTTCACCGCGACGGAACCGGGCCGAAGCACGCCGCGCATCGCACGGAGCGGTTGGCGAGAAGGTCGTTGCCGGTTCAGAAACCAGTTGGTATGACCTCATAGGATGCCCGACGTTCGGCAGCGTCGAGTTGCCGGAAGGGCCGGTCCGAAGCAGACTATGGCACGATCGCGAAAGAAACTCGGCGAGCTTCTTATCAGGCGAGGTGCGGTATCGTCGGCCCAAGTTGATAAGGCGCTGCAGCTCGCGAAAGGGAGCGGCAAGCGGATCGGCGAATCGATGGTCGAGGCGGGCTTCTGCACGGAGCGAGATGTCACCGCTGCGCTCGCGGATCAGTTTGGTCTCGAGTTCATCGACCTCTCATCTCAGGATGGGCTTGCCCGCGTGCAGCCTGACCTGATCCCGGAAACGCTGATCAAGAAGCACGGCATCCTGCCGCTCGAGAAGAACGGCGGACGCCTATCGGTCGTCGTGCACGACCCGATGAACCTCGAACTGCTCGATATGCTCAGGTTTAGGCTCAACCTTGAGCTCGATCCGGTTCTCGGAGCCCACGGCGACATCCAGGCCTTCATCGAGAACCATTTCCGCGCCGGCGGGAGCATCGTTGATACCACGCAGGTCTCCGCTGACGAATCGCTGATCACCGCATCGATCGACAAATCGATCGACGCATCGGTCGACAAGTCGATGGACAAGTCGATCGATGTCGCGGGTGACGACGCGCCGATCATCAAGCTCTGGAACCGGATCCTGCGCGAAGCCGTGAACATGCGGGCCTCCGACATCCATCTCGAACCCATGGCGGACCGCGTTCGGCTCCGGTACAGGATCGATGGTGTATGTATCTCTCGTGACAACCTGCCGAAGCGGATGCAGAACGCACTGCTGAGCCGGGCGAAGCTGACAGCCGGGCTCAACATCGCCGAGAAGCGTGTGCCGCAGGATGGTCGAATCAAGATCAATATGGAAGATGGCACGGACATCGACTTCCGTGTCTCGGCGTGTCCGGCCTACCACGGCGAGTCGGTCGTGCTCCGTATTCTGCGGCCTGACTCCGTTCGGATCGGCCTCGCGAACATCGGGTTCGAGCCGGACAACCTCGAAGCTTTCAACAAGATCATCCGCCGACCGAACGGCATCTTCCTCGTCACCGGCCCGACGGGTTCGGGCAAGACAACCACGCTTTACTCGGCGCTCAACGTGCTGAACCGTCCCGACAAGAAGATCATCACCGCCGAAGACCCGGTCGAGTACAACTTCGAGGGCATCAATCAGTGCCAGGTCCGCGAGCGGATCGGGTTTACGTTCTCATCCATTCTGCGGTCCATGCTCCGGCAGGCCCCGAACATCATCCTTGTCGGTGAGATCCGCGACAAAGAGGTGGGGGAGATCGCGATCCAGGCGGCGCTGACCGGCCACCTCGTCTTCTCGACGCTTCACACGAACGATGCGCCGAGCGCGATCACCCGACTGATCGACATGGGAATCAAGCCGTTCCTGGTTGCGAGTTCCATCCAGGCCGTGATGGCGCAGCGGCTGATCCGGACGCTGCACGGGCCTTCGAAGCAGCTTGCCGAGCCTCACGAGATCGACCACAAGTTCCTCCGCCTGATCGGCATGACGCCTGAAGAGGCCGAGGGCAGGGTGTACAAGCCGACGCCGTCGGCGGAAGCGCCGACGGGCTACAAGGGCCGCAAGGGCATCTTCGAGATGATGCAGATGAACGGCCAGATCCGGGAGGCGGCGTTCGAGCTCGCGCCGGTCTCGGAGCTTCGTCGTCTTGCGCTCTCCAACGGCATGCGATCGCTCGTCGAGGACGGCAAGGTCAAGGTGCTCTCCGGGACCACAACGCCCGACGAGATCGCACGGGTGACGCAGGTTGAAGAGATGACGGGCGTCGTCGACTGATCGTCCGCCCAGAGGAGGCCCGGATTATGTCAACGATGCAGATCGACCGCCTGCTTGACACGATGATCAAGCTCGGCGGCAACGACCTCCACCTGACCGTCGGCCGGCGGCCGACGATGCGCCTCCACGGCGGGCTCCGCGACCTGCAGACGAAAATCCTCGAGTCCGAGGACATGGTCGGCCTGATGAAGTCGATCACGCCCGAGCAGAAGCAGCAGGAGCTGCAGGAGCTCGGCACGACCGACTTCGGATTCGCCTATGGCGACCGCGCTCGGTTCCGCGTGTCCGTCTTCCGGCAGCGGGGGGATCTCGCGATCGTGCTCCGGCAGATCCCGAACCGGCTTCTGACCTTTGACCAGATCGGGCTCCCGGAGATCTGCCGCGATCTGATCCGGAGGCCGCGGGGTCTTTTCCTTGTGACCGGCCCGACCGGCTCCGGCAAAACGACCTCCCTCGCGACGATGATCGATTACGTCAACATGACGATGGATCGCCACATCATCACGATGGAAGACCCGATCGAGTATTACCACCAGCACAAGAAATCGATCGTGAACCAGCGTGAGGTCGGCACGGACACGCCGACGTTCGAGGAGGCCCTCAGGCGTGCGCTGCGACAGGACCCCGATGTGATCCTCGTCGGTGAGATGCGCGACCTTGAGACGATCGAGGCCGCGGTCCGGGCGGCGGAAACCGGTCACCTTGTGTTCGGGACGCTCCACACCACGGGGGCTGCCAAGACGATCGACCGCCTCGTCGATGCTTTCCCGGTGACCCAGCAGAACCAGATCCGCGTGCAGCTGTCGACCGCCCTGATCTGTGTGCTCAGCCAGGTCCTGCTGAGCAGGGTCGACACCAAGGGCATGGTGGCCGGGTACGAGTTCCTCGTCGTCACGCCCGCGATCGCCAACCTGATCCGCGACGGCAAGACCTTCCGCATCGACTCCGCGATCCAGACCGGCAAGAAGTTCGGCATGCAGCTCCTGGACGACCACCTCTGGAGCCTCTACGAGCGGGGAATGATCGGTGCCGAGGAGATGATCGACAAGAGCAAGAACCCGCAGGATCTGACCGCCAAGGTACACCAACTCGGACGGAGTATCGGACGCGCGGAGCTCGATGAAGACGATGTGAAGACGGGCGATTAGCTGGTCGCCCTCCGCTTGAAGATCAAGTATCTTGCTGTCGTTATGACTTTGAGTGCCAGAAGGCGTGTTCTTGTGGCATGATACCTTCGCAAGCATGCGAAGCTGTATGAGCAGCGGCACACGCGTGCCGAGGAGCAGCCCATGTCGTCTTCATCCCCACAACCTCAGGCTAATATCGACTATTCTGTCTTTAAAGGGCACAAGCTCGGGCGCATCCTTCGGAAGCTGGGCAAGGTCAAGAAGGAGCAGGTGCACGAGGCGCTGAGCACGCAGCAAGCGGGCCGGAAGGTCCCGATTGGCAAGCTGCTGGTTGAGCTCGGGCACATCTCGGAGCGCGACGTCGCCGAGGGGCTGGCAGCCCAGGCGGGCATGGGGTACGTCGACCTGTCTGATTTCGAGATGACCGAGGAGCTGCAAGCGGTGATCCCGGCTGCGAACGTGAAGACCTTCCAGGTCATCCCGATCGAGTACCAGGAGCGGTCGAAACGGTTGACGATCGCGATGAAGTCGGCGGACAACTTCCAGGCGGTGGATGACCTTCGGCTGCTGCTCGGGGCGACTGTCAAGGCGGTCGTGGCCGACGAGGGCCAGATCGACGCGATCATCGAGGCTCATTTCTCGAAGGAAGAGTCGATCGCGGACGCGATGGCGGATCTCGCGAGCGATGAGAAGTTTCAGGGTCTCGGCGGCAGCGATGCCTCGATCGATCTCGAGGCGGAGGCCGAGGCGGCGGGCGACAACAAGGTCGTCAAGCTCCTGAACCTGGTGCTTCTGCAGGCGATCAAGGATAAGGCTTCCGATATCCACTTTGAGCCCTTCGAGACCGAGTTCAAGATGCGGTACCGCATCGACGGCGTGCTTTACGAGATGGTGCCGCCGCCTCCGCATCTCGGCCCGGCGATCACGAGCCGCGTGAAGGTCATGGCGAACCTCGATATCGCGGAGCGTCGCCTGCCGCAGGACGGGCGGATCGAGCTTCGGATCGGCGGGAACCCGGTCGACCTGCGTGTCGCGGTGCTGCCCACGATGCACGGCGAGAGCGTCGTGATGCGTCTGCTCGACCGGTCGAACGTCGAGCTGAACCTTGAGCGTCTCGGCATGGACGAGAAGGACCTCGGCGATTTCCGGCTGTTGACGAGTCGGCCCAACGGTATCGTGGCCGTGACCGGGCCGACCGGGTCGGGCAAGACGACGACGCTCTACGCGGCGCTCGCGGAACTGAACGACATCGAGACCAAGATCCTCACCGCCGAGGACCCGGTCGAATACGACATCGACGGTCTCTGCCAGGTGCAGGTCAACACGGAGGTGGGCCTGACGTTCGCGGCGGCCCTCCGCTCGTTCTTGCGTCAGGACCCGGACGTGATCCTGGTCGGCGAGATCCGCGACCTGGAGACCGCATCGATCGCGGTGCAGGCCTCGCTGACGGGCCACCTGGTGCTCACGACCCTTCACACGAACGACGCGCCGAGCTCGATCGTGCGCCTGCTCGACCTCGGACTCGAGCGGTTCTTGCTCGCGGCGACGGTCGAGGGCGTCGTCGCGCAGCGGCTTGTGCGGACGATCTGTCCGAAATGCGGCGAGCACTACACGCCGACGGAAGAAGAACTCCTCGAATTGCAGCTCCGTCCTGAGAGCGTCGCGGGCAAGCAGTTCAAGCGTGGTAAGGGCTGCGACCACTGCCACGGGTCGGGCTACAAGGGCCGGATGGGCCTTTACGAGATCATGATGCTCGATGACGAGTCCCGCGAGCTGATCATGAAGGAGGCGTCGACCTCGCAGCTGCGGAACCACTCGAAGTCGCTCGGGATGCGGACGCTCCGCGAGTCTGGGCTCAACGCGGTGTACGAGGGACGGACGACCATCGACGAGGTGGTCCGCGAAACGATCACGGACGAGTAGCGAATCGTCTGCCCGGCGGGACGCCGCGGGGCCAGACCTGATGAAAAGAGACGGCTATGGCAACGTTCGCGTACGAAGCACTGAACGAAAAGGGCAAGAGCCAGAAGGGCACGGTCGAGGCGACCTCTGCCGAAGAGGCTCAGGCCAAGATCAAGTCCGACGGCTTCTTCCCGACGTCGATCCGCGAGCAGAAGGTCAAGGGCAAGGCCGCGAAGGCGAAGTCGGACGGCAAGGCGGCTCCGGCGAAGAAGAAGCAGTCGGCGAGCGTTTCGCTGCCTTGGTCGAAGGTCAAGGCGAAGAACATGACGCTCTTTACGCGTCAGCTCTCGACGCTGCAGGACGCGGGCCTGCCGCTGCTCCGCTCCCTGCAGATCCTCGAGTCGCAGCAGAAGCCGGGTCTTCTGAAGAACGTGCTGATCGGCGTGTGCGAAGAGGTCGAAGGCGGTTCGAGCCTGTCGGACGCGATGGGGAAGTACCCGAAGGCGTTCGACACGCTGTACGTGAAGATGGTTGCCGCGGGTGAGATCGGCGGTGTGCTCGACATCATCCTGCAGCGCCTCAGCGAGTTCATGGAGAAGTCGCAGCGTTTGAAGCGGCGGATCAAGGGCGCGATGGTCTACCCGATCGCGGTCGTGCTCTTTGCGCTTCTGATCGTGACCGGCATCATGTGGTTCATCATCCCGCAGTTTCAGGCGATCTTTGCCGACTTCGGCGTCGCGCTGCCAGCGCTGACGGTGTGGCTCACGGAGGCTTCGGCCTGGGTCGCCGGTACCGCATCGCCCGATCAGGCGGTCCCAGGCGCGCTCATCCTGCTGCCCTCGCCCTTCGTGGTGTACATCCTCTTCAAGCTGATCCGCAAGGCCGGCCCGGGCAAGGCGGCCACGGACACGATCTTCCTCTGGACGCCGATCTTCGGCAATCTCATCAGGAAGACCGTCATCGCGCGGTTCACGCGGACGCTCGGCACGCTGATCTCGGCTGGCGTGCCGATCCTCGAAGCGGTGACGATCACCAAGGAAACGTCGGGCAACTACGTGTTCGAGAAGGCGTTGCAGAAGGTGCACGACTCGATCCGGGAGGGCGAGTCGTTCGCCGAGCCGCTGCGGGAGAGCAAGACGTGCGACCCGATCGTCGTCAACATGATCGACGTCGGCGAAGAGACGGGCGAGATGGACGTCATGCTCATGAAGATCGCGGACAACTACGACGAGGAGGTCGATGTCGCGGTTGCGTCGCTGGTGAGCCTTCTCGAGCCGCTGATGGTTGTCGTGATCGGCGTCATGGTCGGCACGATCGTCGTCGCGATGTTCTTGCCGCTCGTTGCGATGATCGAGTCGTTGCAGGGCGGTGGTGTGTGATGCGTTTGCGGCCGCTCAGTCAGGGTCGGGCAGCTTCGAGGCGGAGCCCTCGCGGGTTTACGCTCGTTGAGTTGCTGGTGTCGATCTCGGTGATCTTCTTGCTCATCGGTGTCGCGGTGGTCGCGTACCGCTCGGCGACCAACGCGGCCGAGGCCGCCGCGGACCGGGCCACGGTGAGCGGGCTGCGCATCGCGGTGGGGCAGTTCGAGAGCGAGTTTGGCTTTGTGCCTCCGCTCGTCAAAGACGACGGCGGCCCGAGCGGGCAGGCCGCGATCGGCCTCGATCCGGATCGCGGGAGGGTGCTGCCGCTCGTGTTCTCCGCTTCGTCGTCGCTCGACGCCGACGTGCTGCGTGGCGACGTGCCCGATCGAGCGAGGTTCAGCCTGCAGTCGATCCCCTATTACCTGCTCGGTGCGCTCGATGCCGGGGTTGACGGCGTAGACGGACTCGGGTTCTACGAAGTGCGTCGCGACGGCTCGTTCGCCCCATCGCTCGACTACGTCGATCAGGACGGCACAACCGTCGAGGGCTCTCGCAGGAGCCAGCAGCGGTACGAGCCGTTTTTCGATAGCTCGCGGGGAAGCGTCGAGCTCTTCGTCGATCCGTCGACTCGCTTTTCGGTGACCGGCAACGTGCTGTCGCGCAACCGCACGCCGTGGCGATACGAGCTGCGCGATCGGGCGGGCGTCGGCATCCGCTATTACCGCTGGCTGTCCGACGCGGAGCGTGATTACAGCGGCCCGCTCGACACAAATGGCGACGGTCGGCTCAACATCGACGAGTTTCTTTCCGACCCGCAGTCGTACCGACAGCTCGGTTTCCAGGGCGCGTCGAGCGGCACCGGCGAGTCCGCCTTTTACAACGTGCCCGAGCTGGTGCTGGAGGGCTTCGTTGGCGGTTCAGACGGAAACGCCTTCCCGATCGAGCTCCGCACGGCGACCTACGCGATCGTCGCAGCGGGGCCCAACGAGCTCTTCGGTGACGAGGGCGGCCCGGCGAACGCAACCACGATCGAGGCGATCGCGGCTGACGACGAACTTCGGCGGCTTTACGCCGAGAAGCTTCGCCTCTCGGAATCGAGGCTCCGGACGGACGCTGATTACCGCCGAGAGGCTGTGGCGCTCGCCCGTGAAGACAACATCGTGGAGGTGGGATCATGAATGCGCCCACCCGCTCACGGCTCCGAGCTGGCTACACGCTGCTGGAGCTGCTCGTGGTCATTACGATCGCGGCGCTCCTGATCGGGCTCGCCGTGCCGGCGTTCCGCGGGATTCTCGAATCGTCGCGGCGGACGCTTGCCGAGAGCAAGCTGCAGCAGGCGTTGTATGCCGCGCGCGATGCGGCAACGGCCTCGACCGGCGCGGGCGACGCCGCGGCCGTCTTCACGTTCGAGCCGGGCGGGGGCGTGCGTGTCCTGACATGCATCGAAGTCGGCTCGCTGCTCGACGAGACGCCGACCGGGCTGTCGTTCGGCGGCGGAGGCGGGGTATTCGAACGCCGGGACGTCTTCGTTCCGATCTCGACCTTCGAGCCCGTTCAGCTCCCGCCGGGCACGGGTGTGCGGGGATTCGTGCTCGGCAGCTCCTTCCAGAACGAGGTCGACTGGTTCGACCGTCTTGAGGGCTTTGTCGGATCGGGCACGCCGATCGAGCCGGGGTTCTGGGTCTTCCCGGAGACCGCGTACTTCGATGGCGAAGAGATCGATAGCGGGAACACCCGGCAGAGCTTCATGGTGCGGTTCACGCAAGGTGAGGGCACGCTGAGCCGCGATCTGTCCCGGGCGCTCGTGCTCGAGCCGGCCCTCAGCGAGACAGAGAGTGTCGCGAACATCGAAGATCTTGCCGAGGCGGACGACCTTGAGATCTGGGCAAAGCGGCTGCTGTCGCGTGCCGACGCGGACGACCGGCAGCGGCGGGTCCTCGGCAACGAGTCGGTGCACACGATCCTGGTCGGCCCCGTGACCGAGCTGGCGTTGTACGAGGAGCGCGAGCTGGCCCGCGCGATCGGAGCACGGGGCGTCAACCGGGAGAGCGGGACCGTGTTCCTGCCGACCGGCGATCTGGTCGAAGTCGACCGAGCGGTGTACGCGGACAGCTACCGCCGGCTCACGCAGTTCGCATCGCAGTGGATCGAGGGTCGGCTCGACGTGGTGGACGCGGGCGTTGCCGATGTCGGCGATGCGCAGGCGAGGCTCTTTGCCGTCAACGCGTTCTTCGGCGACCTTGTGGAGATCAACCGATGAGCCGCCGGAGCCGCAACGCACACGCCTTCACGCTGCTTGAGGTCCTCATCGCGGTGGTGGTGCTGGCGTTCGGGCTGCTCGGCGTCGTTGCGGTGTTTCCCGCGGTGATCGATCTGCAGCGGCGGTCGCAGGACGCCGTGCTCGGCGGATCGCTGGCGGCATCGGCGGAAGCGGGGATCGCGGCGTCGCTCCTGGACCCGATCACGACCGACTGGACGGACTGGACGCCCTACCTCGGCGACAACGTCAGGCTCGAGAGGTTTTCCACGAGAGACCTCCTGCTCAACGACCGGTCGATCAGCGTCGCACGCGACGACGGCGACTTCGTCGAGCTGGATTTCGGCTGGGACGGCATCGGCGCCGACGCCTCGGGCGATCTGACCACCGATGGCGACCTGGTCTTCGGCGGCACGGAGCCGGCGGTGCCTTTCCGCTTTAACGCGACGACGGGCGAGCCTCTTCAGGGTGGACGGCTCGCGCGGCTGCTGCCGCGTATCGAGATCGGCATCGATGAGCGGCTGCTGCCGGACGCCTCGTCGGGCGCGGCGCCGCGCTACGTGTGGGACGCGTTCCTGCGGCGGGTCGACGTCGGGATCGGCGAGCCGACGCGGATCGGGCGACGCGTCCCGGTCGAGCGCCTGCCCGATGTGCCAGTGGAGATGGTCGTGTTTGTCCGGCCGATCGATCGCGGGATCCGTCGGCCGCCGGGCCGGTCGCTCCGCGAGGTGCTGCAGGGCTACGCGGTCAGCCGGCAGCCGGGCGGCGAGACGGTCCGCGAGGTGCTCGATCAAGGCGAGCTCCGCTACCCCGTGGCCGTGCGGACTGACGATCTCGCGTCGTCGGCCCCGGGCGCGGCGCGTGAGGATGCCCAGTACTCCGTGCCGATCTCGGCGGAGCGGAACAGGCGTCGGGCGATCCTGACCGGGAACCCGCAGGTGAGCCGTCTCAACGTGCGAACGGAGCTACGCATCAGCGCGAACGATCTCGGCGTTCGGCCCGCGAGGCGGTCTCTCGCGCGCATCGGGCAGCTCTTCGTTGACAATTTCGGCACCGTGCACCGTGTGACCCGCGTGATCGCGGGCGATTCCGACGACGACGAGATCCCGGAGATCATCGAGTTCTCGCCGCCCATGAACCCGGGCTGGGAGCAGATCGTCTTCACGCCGCAGGTGCCGGCGGATATCCGTGTGATCAGGACGCGCTGACGTATGACCAAGCCTCAGACAAAGCCGCAGACATCCCGCCGGGCGTTTACGCTGACCGAGGCTCTCGTCGCGGTGATCGCCGTGGCGATCATCTCCGTCGGGCTCGCGGCGATCTTCGCGTCGGTCGGCGATACGGTGCAGCGAGGTCGCCAGATCAGCGCGATCAACCAGTATGCCGCAGCGATCGAGCGCCGGATCCGCAACGACCTGGCCGGGGTTACCCGCGACGGGTTCCTGGTCATCCGCAACGAATATGCCGGCTTTGCCAACGAGGACCCTCGCGATCAGCTCATCCCACTCTCCGACGAATCGCTGGATTCGCGTCGCCTTCGACGCATCGATGAGCTGCTGTTCTTCGCGCGGGGGGACTTCACAACGGCGCGCGGGTCGATCGACGGCACAACCGCCGCGCCGCGCTCGACCGACGCCCGGATCTATTACGGCCACGGCGAGCGGCAGGTCGAGGGCGCCGAGGGCTTCTTCCGCCCCTTCCTGAGCGATCCAAACGCGGCGAACGTGCAGGGCGCCGAGCGGCCCTGGTCGCTCGGACTCGTGAAGTACCCGGGCCTGCCGGCGCTCGGCGCGCAGAACCCCAACCGCTTTGCCGGCGATTGGACGCTGCTCCGGCACGCGACGCTGCTCAAAACGCCTTCGCTGCCCTTCAACGATGGCTCATTCACGGATGACGAGATCAACCTCCTCAGCGATAACAGGCTGCAGATCGGCAGGCAGATCGCGGCCGACAGCGTCTTCCGCTCAGAGGCGTTCTGGGGCGAGCCGACCGACGCCGGGAACTTCCAGGATTTCAGTATCCGCGAGATCGACAACCCGCCGACCTTCCCATCGGGTGTCGTCGATATCGCGACCGAATCGTTCCCCGAGATCCGCCGGCGCGTGATGGGGCTCGCGGTCGCGTTCAGTCAATTCCAAACTTCCGGCACGGGCGGCAATTCCGGTGGAGGCGGCGCTCCCAGGGTGTACTTCGACACGCCGGCGTCCGAGTTTGAGCGTGAGGACAGGCCGCCGCTCTGGCAGCTCCCGCGACGGAACGGCACGCCCTCGACCCCCACGCTGCTCTACCAGACACAGTCCGATCTCGCTCTCGACGACGACCCGTCGAACGACGTTGTGTTCGTCGAGAACGATGCTCGGCAGAACCTCGTGCACCTGCAGCACGCTTGGATGGCCGACGCGCTCCCGGCGGCGTCCAACGAGCTGACCTATACCGGGCCGCAGGCGAGCGACCCGCCGATCCCCGATCTGCAACGTGTGCTCCGCGATGTGCCCGGGGCGTCGAGCCCGTCCGTCGAGTTCTTGGCAGATCCTCTGTACGCGCTGCGCAGCCGGATGCGGTACGAGTCGACGCCGCCGGGCTACAATGCGGACGTGTTCGGCCCCGATGCCCGTACGGACTTCGACTCACCGCTCGGAGCGTTCCGCCTCGCCGGCGCACGGGCCGACCAGCAGATGGTGACCAACTCGCAGTTCATCCCGCGGTGTACGGAGTTCATCGTCGAGTGGAGCTACGGCGAGCGGTACACGCGGGAGCGTCTGGATGACCTGCTCGAGGACCGCGCCGATGAGCTGGAGCTCGAAGGCGAGCTGGTGTGGTACGGCTCGCCGCGGCCGACGGGGTCGGGCGTGCCGATCAGCAGCCTGCGCCCCGCTCAGCCCCTGCGGCCGCTGCAGCTTCTGATCGATGACGATCTGGCTCCGGGCGAGACGCCGACGGCAGCGTCGAGGCTGCGCGAAGACCAGCAGCGGCTGCTCGAACGGCACTTGCGCGCCAACCTGATCCTGGGCGACGACACGGGCTCGTTTGCCGACCAGCGGAACGAGCCGCCCGACCCGACCGATACCAGCGGATTTGCCGATTCGGCCGCCCAGTCGCCGACGACGTTTTTCTTCGGGTACGCCGACCCAAGAGCCGTGGCCGTGAGCGACTTCGTGACGAACCCCGCGACCGGCGAGACCGAGCCGAATGAGGGCTTCGATCTGAACGGCGACGGCTACCGAGACGACCTCGATGCCGACGGCGTGTTCGACGACGCGTGGCCCTGGCCCAGGCTGCTCCGGATCACGCTGTCGTTCGCCGATCCGATCGACCAGACGACCGAAGAGACGTTCCAGTTCGTGGTGGAGTTGCCGTCGAACGGCGATTTCTAAGACGCGGCACTTCGCCCGAGGCACCCGCCCGGCGAGCCCGCAAGGCCCCGCGACCGCGGGGCGGATGGAGCCAAGCATCATGATGCTCAAGAACCGACTCATCCCATTGGCCCGCTCGCTGTCATCGCCCCGCCGCCGCGGCACCATCCTGCTGCTCGTGCTCGGTGCGCTCTCGATGGTGCTCATCCTGACGGTGGTCTACGCAGCCGTCGGCAAGGGTGACCGCACGACATCGCGTGCCGCCAACGTGCAGCGGGACTCCCGCGAGGTCGTCGATCGCTTCATCGAGAACGTCGTCTCAGTCGTCGGCGACGATGTCTTCGATGTCGTGCCCGACTTCGCGGAGCAGCGGCTGATCGATCTCGACACGTCGCTTGAGCCGCGCTGGTCGCTCGAGGTCTGGGATGCGCCGGTCAGCGACTTCTCGATGCTCTCCGTTCCCTCAGCCGCGTTCTTGAACGTCGATGCGGACCTGCTTGATCTCCGCCGATTCAGGCCTTCCGGCGGGCACTCGACGGTCGCGCTCTGGCCCGAGAATGACTTCCCCTACGCCAAGGATCCCCGCGTCGCTGCCGACCCGTTCCTCGCGTCGATCCGGCCGACCGATCTCGGAGAAAGCCCGGACGCCGAAGGCCTCTTCACGGGCGGCGCGAACTACTTCGATATTCCGTATTACGCGCGCGCACTCGACTGGCACCAAATCTCGAACCTTGCGCCGGACGGCCGGTTCGTCAACCTGTTCTACCTCCGCGAGACCCCGGGGATTGCCGGGAGCGGGTTCGACGCCGCGTCGCTTGACCTGACGCGCGACCCCGACACGCTCAATCCGCGTCTCGTCCTCTTCGACGATGCCGGCCAGGCTGTCCAGGAGGGTGATTCCGGGTACGTCCTCGGTCTGACCGGCGTCGCCGACTATCAGGGGGAAGACATCGATGGCGGTGTAGGTGCTGCGGTACCCGATTGGAACGTGCCGGCGCACTGGACGATGTACCAGCGGCGGATGGCGCGGTCCACCGCCGAGCTCGCACGCGAAGGTTTCAACACCAACGAGCCCGATCAGCCGACCTTCTGGGAGTATTCCTACGCGGACGCCGACGGCGACGGCAGGCTCGATTCACGCTGGTTCGAGCTCGTCGACGCGAGTTCTGGCGTCGAGGTGCCGCTCGTCGGTGACGACACGCGGCGCTACTTCGCCGCGGTCCGCGTGATCGACCTGTCGGGCCTCGCGAACGTCAACGTCGCGACCGACCTCGTCGAGGCACCGACGCTCCGCGAACGGATCGGCCAGGGCCCGCACGAGGCGAGCCTCTTCACGCTGCTCTCGCTCGACATGCACTCGCAGGCGGTCGTCGGGATCGACCTCGACGATGAGATCCAGGACTTCGGCGGCCGGCTCCCCGAGGCGAGCTACGCGTCGTTCTTCGCCCCGCTCAACGGCTCCGATACCCAGAACGATTACGGCGAATTCGACAGCGACGCCCACATCGCCCAGGGCCGAAAGGCCTACCACCGCATCCGCCAGAGCATGCTCGATTGGCAGGTGCCCGGCTTCGGTGAGGTGCCCGTGGAAGCGGCTGCGAATGCCGTTCGCTCGGCGGATCCGCGGGATTACTCGCCGTACGTGAGTTCGCAGGCCGACGGCCCGCGCGGCGCCGAGGCCCGGCGGAACGAGCACACGCTCTACGGCGCGACGAGCATCGGCTTCGCCGGCGGCGGCAACGCTCGCTCGGGCCCGTTCGGCCTGTCCGACCTCATCGAGCTTCTCACGTTCCACGGCGCGAACGATCCCGACGCGTTCTCGGCGCTCGAGCAGGCGATGACAGCCGACAACACCGACTCGCTCGGCTCGCCCTCGCGGAGCCTGCTCCGGTCGGACCGCTCGCTGCTCGCCGAGATCGGCGTGGAAGAGGTCACGAGCACAAACGCCGAGCTCGACCCGGCGGAGCTGAACTTCTACGGCCGGCGCTTCACCGACCTCCGCTCGCTGCTCACGACCGTCAGCGGCGCGCGGCCCATCCGCTCCGTGGCGACCGATGCCGCAGGCGTGCGTGAGATCGACAGCGATCTCCGCCGCCGCCGCGCCGAGCCGCTCGTGCTGGGCAGCGTGCAGTACGAGCTGCCAGAGTCGGGCTCGACGGACCCGCTCGAGGTACGACGCGCCCAGAACGCCGCCCGCAACCCGCTCGTGACCAACGGCTTCGGCCTCTACCTCGACACGCTCGCGCCTTTCCTCAGCGAGTTTGACAACGGCACGGCCTGGGCCCAATCCGGCGGTCTGGGCCTGGGCGGTGCCGGCGGCGGGGGCACCGGACCGGCGGACGACATCTCCGGCTGGTCGCGCACGCTCTTCTACGGCCACAACGGGCCGGAAGTCGCCCTCCGAGTCGCCGCGCACATGGCCGTGAACCTGCGCGATTCGGCCGACGCTCCGTTCGTCGACGGCGGCAACGGCACGGCGCCCGACGGCGTGCCCGACGGCGGCATCGATTTGTTCGAAGAGATCGACGTTGCCGACCCGGCCGACTATGCCCGCCGACGCGACGAGCCCACAGCCGCGCTGCTCTGGCTCGTCGACTCCGACGAGCGGGCCAACGCCGAAACCGTCCTCGCCCCGCTCGTCAAGGTCGACCCGACCGACAGCCAGCCCATCAACGAGGACGACATCGCCATCCTCGACGCAGAAGCCTTGCTCGGGGCGAAGGTGCTGGCGCCCGATGAGACATCAACCGCCGGCGGTCTTGCGTCTCAGAGCACGCCGCAGTCGACCGATGCGATGATCGTCTACGGCGTTGAAGCGCAGCCGTTCATCGCCGAAGCGTTTTACCTGAACGCGTACTGGGACGCGCCGCGTGCTCAAGTTGTCGAAAATCCTCAATCAATTGGCCCTCCCTTTGTCCCTTCAGGCGTTGGGGAAGACAGCGATTGGATTGCAGATAACCCACTGGGTGAATACGATTTCAATCGAACCGGTGACATTATAAATATAATTAGTAATGTCGAGGCAAATATCCGAGGTACCCCGAACATTGACGGAGAGGTGCGCGTTGCGACCGGCGCTGGTGGAAATCGGGACTTTCTCTTCCAGATGCTAGTGTTTCAATTGTTTAATCCGTTCGACGTACCGGTATCGCTTGATCGGTTGTATATTGAGTTTGGCGACTGGATCTACTTCCCGGCGGACGATTTTCCGGACAAGGACATCCTCCTCGAACCGAATGAAACGAAGCTTCTCATCGCGAGCAATCCAGGATTCTCACCGACCGGTGGGGATGTATTTTCGCCGATAGCCACCCGGCTCAAGGCCGTGAGACAGCAGGCCCAGAATTTGCAGAATGGCCAGTTTCCACTCGGTGCCACCGGTGCAGACGATTGGTTCAACGATCTTGACCTTGGTGAAGATGTCATCAACTCGCTTCTGCGCATTCCCGCGGGAGATGTCGACGATTTCGGCGTTGCGGCCGACAACGGGCCGGTCATCCTTGAGCGATATTCGATTGACGGGACCTCGCAACCTGCGTTTGAAGATCTGCTCGCGGTGGATGATTCCGATCTTTACGGCGAATCAAATGCTTCAGACACTGAATCGTCAAACTTCGCGAACCGGGCGGTCCTGCTCTGGTGGGACCTCGGCGAGCGGCTCGATCGGTCGGCTCTCGCCGCCGATAGCGGGTGGCGACGAGACGATTTGTTGGCTGACCGGCTGACGGACCCGGCACCCTTGAGTGAAAGGCCAACGCTTGACCAGCGACTGAACCTCGAAAGTGATCCTTACACGACGGGAACCAACATACCTCCCGGCGAAGTCGCGGATGCCCTCAGAGAAAATGACGGAGATTACGCCACCGACGCGCCGAATGGCAAGCTGGCTTTCGCGGAAGGCACGCCGCTTTCTATCCCAAACCTTAATGAGAATAAACAACGGAGTGTTGCGTTATGGGGTCGTATTCGTCGCTTTGATACTTCTGCAACAGAGGCGGGCACGGGTGCTCGCAGTTCGAATCCGCTTCCCCTTCCGGGTTCATTCTCCGCCACACCGCCCGAAGCGGCGGTGGAATTTGTCCAAGGCGATGAAGTCGTGCGGACGAGCCCGCTTGGTGCCCTGCCTGCGAACGCGTTGGAGCCGCAGTGGCCGAATGGCCAGCCCGTCGGGGATATTTCGACGATTCAGACAGCCAATAGGCTCGTCGCTGAGGTATCGGGAACCGAGGAACTTGATCCCGACGAGCTCTTCTTTGATCGCTTTTCCAACGGCGAAATTTCCGCAATAAACTTCGAGGCGCGTGATACGCTCAGTGGTTTAATCAATGAGGTATTGCTTCCTCCGACAAATGTCCCCACTGGTCCTCTCGAACTTCGTTTTCGGTCGTTTAGAACGCCGGAATACGGAGTCAACGGACTTGAGCGATACAACGAGGACGGGCTTGGAGACGATGCCCCCGTGTTCGACCCGCGTGAGTATCTGAGCGCGTCGGACGCACCCGCCCGGCCGACGAGCCCGGCGGGCCCACCCGCTGAGCCGGTGCCGTATGACGCGGAGCGTGCCGTGCAGGTACCGCTCAACGGGCTCGAGTTCCGATCGCGCATCGATGGCTTCCCTCAGCTTCGGACGGGCGACCTGCTCAACGTGCTTGGAGTCGGCCCGTACCGCATGCCGCTCAGGAATCCTCCCGGCACGCCTGACGGGTACCCGTCGCTGACCGGCGCAACGCAGAATGCTCGAATCCTCGCGTACAGCGAGCAATGGGTAACGCTTTCTGAAATCCTCGGTCTCTCCGAGAGCATGCGCTTCGACTTGGACGTGATCAACGACAGCAACTGGCCCGACGCGTTTGAAGACGCGCTGTCGGCGGCCGACAAGCCGCTGCTCGACCGTGGGCAAGTCCGGCTTGACGAGTTCGTGCCGTATTTCGACTTTGACGTGTCGGACGGAGACTACAACGAGTTTGTGGACGTGGTCCGCGGGCTCGGGATCCCGCTCGCGCTCGGGATCTTCGATCTCGTGCAGGCCGGCGGCGAGCTGCCCGAGCGGGCCTACGGCGGTGTCCGCGAGCCTGTCACCGGTCTGATCAACATCAACACCGCGCCCGCGAGCGTGCTGCGGACGCTGCCGGGCATCTACGTAGACGTGCCCGAGGTCGGCGATGGAGACGCGACTGTCTGGGCGTCGGGCCTCCTTCGGAAGGACCGCATCGCGTCGAACGGCGGGCTCAGCACCGCGAGCCTGAACACGCTGATCAACGGCACGGCGGACGACATGACGCAGTCCGGCGACGGCGGCGACCCCCGCATCGACGTCGCATCGTCGCTCGTCAGCTACCGCGAGCCGGCGGCCGGCGGTCATAGGCTGCTCCGGCAGACCACGGCCGGCGGGCTGATCGGCGGAGCGGTCGCGGTCGACGTGCCGCTGAACATGCTTCCGAAGTCGATCCTCGACGATACCGGATCATCCGATCTCCGCCGGGGCGTGGAGATGCTCCGTTTGCCTGACTTGAATGACGACGATGACACGGAAGATGGCGAAGGCCCCGGCATCGAGGCTCTTCGGACCGCCCTCGGCTTCCGATCGATCGGCGAGCTGCTGGCCGTGCGCGCCGGCGGCGGTACAGATCCGGCGAACGGCCGGACGGACCGGTTCCAGTACGGCATGGACTGGATCGCCCGGGACAAGCGCACGGTCGGGCAGCTCTTTATCGACGCTTCGGGCCAGCCGGTGGACCCTGTTCTGAGCGGCGCCGGGCTCTTCGGCGGCGACGCGGACGATCCGAGCGATGATGTCCGGATCGTCAGCTTCGATAGCAACATGCTGGGCGATCCGCTGCTCTTCGCGCCGGGCGTCGATTCAGCAGAGTTTCAGGTGCCCGTGACGGACCAGATCCCCGACGACTACGACGAGCAGCTGATCCAGATCAACATGCTCGCGAACGCCGTCACCACGCACAGCGACTACTTTGCCGCGTGGATGGTGATCCATGGTTTCGAGGACGATGATGTTGCGGACCTGCAAGACGATGAACCGATGCGGCCGAGCTTCCGGGCGCGGTACCTGCTGATCCTCGATCGGACGACGGTCGCGGAGCGTGGCGATCGTCCGCGGGTGCTGGCGAAGCTCCAGGTGCCCTACGAGCCTGAGCAGCGGTCGCCGGTCTACCGGCCCGTCGAGACGGCCGCGGGCCCCTGAGGCGTCTCGGTCTGGTTGCAGCTAGGATCACTCTGCCGGCGGGATGGACGTCGGCGTGCAGGGCGTAGCTCAGCTTGGTAGAGCGCGTGCTTTGGGTGCACGAGGTCGTCGGTTCAACTCCGGCCGCCCTGACTTTCTCCGGTCCACGCAAGGGCGGCAGCCGTCGGGTTTGTGTTGATGATCGGCGGATCGTTCACGCCCTGGTGCACTGGATAGACGGAACCGCGCTCGTCCGCCCAGAAGGGACGGGACACGCCGGTGCGGCTCGATGCTCGGCGGCATGCCTCTCGCATCTTCGCGATCTGCTGACGACGACGGGTCACGCTCACGGAAGCTTCGTGCACCCGGTACCGCAGGACCGTTTGCTCGACGCAGCCGAGCTCACCGATCTCGCCCAGCCGGAGAAGCAGATCGAGATCCTCCGCGGGATATGCCCCGTGGTCATACCCGCCGACGCGGCGGAGCGCTTCAGTCTTCATCATGAACGTGGGATGTGAGAGGGGCGTCCGACCCCGCAGGGCGGCGTCGTATAGCGCGTGGTGATCGACGGTCGGCTCGGGGGTCCCGATCGTGAGGCCTTCCGAGTCGATCAGTTGGATCCCGCCTCCGATGCATACGGCTTCCGGCTTCTCATTGAAAAGCTCGAGCTGCAGGGCGAAACGCTCCGGCAACGCGACGTCATCCGCGTCCATCCTGGCGACGATTGGCGTTTGAGTCAGACCGATCATGCGGTTGAGCGTCTCGACAAGGCCGCGGTTCGGCTGAGTGATCGTGTCGATACATCGGGATCTCATAGCAACAGCACGGATGATCTCCGGGGTCTCGTCAGTCGACCCATCATCGCAGATAAGAAGCCGGAAGCCATCGGCAGTCTGGCCCAGGATGCTCTCGATCGCTTCGGCGAGGTAACCCGCCGCGTTATGCACGGGCAGCAGAACGGTGATGTCGCGTCCGTCGTAGCGCACGGGAGTCTCCTGTCGAAGCCCGTGAGCGTATCGGCCGCGTCGGATGCCGGCGAATACTTATCTTGAATTGAAACACTGCCAGCGACTGTTACTCGGTGCTGAGCCTCGTCAGGGCGCCGCCGTCGACAACGAGCGACTGCCCGGTCATGAACGAGGAGCAGTCGGGATCAGCCAGGAAAAGGGCGGCCTTCCCGATTTCCTCCGGCAGGCCGACCCGGCCGAGAACATGCTTCCGACCAAGCCCTCGCACAAGTCCGTCGATCGATTCCGCCTCGATGTGCCCCCTCGACAGCCCCGCGTGGAGCATCGGGGTATCGACCGCGCCCGGCAGCAGGGCGTTGACGCGGATGCCGGCCTCTCCGAACTCCAGCGCGAGCGAGCGGGTGAAAGCCAGGAGGGCTCCTTTGGAAGCGGCGTAGGCGGCGATGTTCTTACTTGTCGCGAGAGCATGAACGCTCGAAACGTTGATGATCGACCCGCCCGCCGGTTTGAGCAGCGGGAAGGCCTCCCGCGCCGACAGGAAGACGGAGCGGATGTTCGACGCCATCACCGCGTCCCATTCCTCGGCCGATGTATCTAAGATCGGTTTGCAGATCTGCACCGCGGCGTTGTTGACGAGCGTCCCGAGCGTATCGGTGTGCCGCCGCACCTCCGCAAAGATCTCGCGCGGCGCTTCTGGCTCGGAGATGTCAGCGTTGATGAAATGCTCGACGTGCTCGGTTGTTTCTCCGCGGCGATCGACGCCGAATACGGTCCAGCCCGCTTCGCTGAAGACCTTGCAGATCGCCGAGCCAATGCCGCCCGACGAGCCGGTGACGAGTGCGTAGCGCTGGCTCAATGCGGACCTCCATTCGCGGGGGTTTGAGTGAACGAGCCGCCCGATGCGGAAGCTCGAAGCATCTCGCAGATATTGGAAAGCGTTATGCGGTGCACGCGGTGGGCGGCGCGGTCGGAGCTGTTTGCGAGATGCGGCGAGAGCAGCACGTTATCGAGATCTCGGAGCGGCGAGCTCTGCGGTATCGGCTCCTCTGCGAAGACATCGAGTCCGGCGCCGCCGATCGCTCCGGAGCGTAACGCATCGACCAGTGCCGGCTCATCGACGCAGCCCCCGCGGGCCGTGTTGATGAGAACGGCCGACGGCCTCATGAGGCGCAGCGTTTCCTGATTGATGAGGTGATGGCTCGTGGGATTCAGGTCGCAGTTGAGACTGACAAAGTCGGATGCCCGCAGCAGATCATCGAGAGGCACGCGTTCGCAGCGTGTGTCGTCCATCAGCTGGAGTGGGAGTTCGCGTGCTGTATCGTGCACGAGGAGCTTCATGCCGAAGGCGGAGGCCTTTCTAAGCACCGCCGAACCGATGTTGCCAGCGCCGATCACACCGAGGGTGCATTCGGCGAGCGTCGTGCCGTCGAGCGGCGTCCACCGGCCCGCCTTGAGTTCCGAAGTCAGCCAGGGGATCCTCCTGGCGAAGCAGAGCATGAAGCAC
>JBCBNT010000014.1:0-44943 GCA_039821685.1 Planctomycetota bacterium
CGCGACAAGAAGGGCGACCCCGACGCCCGCGACCCGCTCACCGTTGTCGAGGTCGACAAGCAGCGCGACGCCCTCGCCTTCGTCCTCGAGCACGGGCTCCGAGACGCCGCCTTCGGCCTCAGCCCCGAGCTCATGACCAAGCTCACCACCGACATCTGGTGGGACCAGTGGTCCAACACCTTCGCCGACCGCGACTTCCCCGTCCACGACCGCGTCAACGGCATGATGCTCTCGGCGCTCACCATGATCATGAACCCCGACACGCTCGGCAACGTGTTCGACAACGAGTTCCGCGTGCCCATGGGCGAGGACACGATCACGCTCGCCGAGGTCATGCAGAAGACCATCGATGAAGTCTTCAGCGAGATCGCCGAAGCCCCGGCCACCACCTACAACTCGCGCGAGCCCATGATCAGCAGCTTCCGGCGCAACCTCCAGCTCGGCATGATCGATCGGCTCATCGACTTCACCAAGCCCGGCGCGATGTACGGCGCCGCCGCCACCCCCGTCCGCACCCTCAGCACGCACCACCTCCGCGAGCTCAAGGGCACCATCGACGGAGCCCTCCAGCACAACGGCAAGCTCGACCCGTACACCTCGAGCCACCTCGCCGAGGCCTCGATCCGCATCGAGCGAGCACTCGAAGCCGACTACATCTACAACACCAACGACATCGGCGGCGGCGGAAACATCATCCTCATGCTCGGTAAGGACGAAAAGCGCGGCGAGTAACCCACGCCCCTGAAACAACAACGCGATCCACACCCGACCCGGCCCGCAGCGATGCGGGCCGGCGTCATTTCAGCCTCGCACGCACCCAGCCCCGGGCCTCTTCATCCGCCGCGAGCACGTCGCCGATCGATCGCGCCGGCCGCGCCTCGTGCGAATCCATCGCACCCGCGACGAGGTCAAACACACGCCCCAGGCGGAGCCGCCCGCCGCCGGCGTTTCCCTCGTCAAGAAACGCAGCCACGGCCTCCTCGTTCGCCGCATTGAGCGCCGCGCCCGCCGTCCCACCCGCCCGGAGCGCGGCGTAGGCGAGACCGAGCATCGGGAAACGCGCGTGGTCCGGCTCGCGGAACTCGAGCGACCCCAGCCCCGCCAGGTCGAGCCGGTCCCCGCCCGGCGCGGGCCGGTGCGCGCCCCGCTCAAGGGCATACTGGATCGCCGTCCGCATGTCGGGCGTCCCAAGCTGCGCGAGCACCGTGCCGTCGACGCACTCCACCAGAGCGTGCACCGTGCTCGTCGGCTGCACGAGCACGCCGATATCACCTGGCTCAAACCCAAAGAGCCACCGCGCTTCCATCACCTCGAAGCCCTTGTTCATCAGCGAAGCCGAATCAATCGTCACCTTCCGGCCCATCGACCAGGTCGGATGCGCGAGCGCATCCTCGGGCGTCGCGTCTCGGATCTCCGAACCCGATCGGTCGCGCAACGCGCCGCCGCTCGCTGTCAGGATCACCCGCGAAACCGATCCATCCCGATCCGTCGGCGGTTCCATCGCCCGATCCCGACGCACGCCCCGAAGGCACTGCCAGAGCGCACTGTGCTCCGAATCCACCGGCAGAAGCCTTGCGCCCGTCCGCTTGGCGATCGGCACAACCAGCTCGCCCGCCGCGACGAGTGTTTCCTTGTTCGCGAGCGCGACATCGATCCCGAGCTCGATCGCCGCGATCACCGGCCCGAGCCCCGCGATCCCAACGACCGCCGCAACGACCATGTCGATCGGCGAGCGCTCATGCTCTCGTTGGATCAGTTCAGCGATCGCATCCCTACCGACGGCGTGCGATGCTGCGCTCGGCACATTGCCGGGCTGCGCCGTCACGACCGGGCACCCGTGCCGCTGCGCTTGTTCCGCGAGCAGGTCGCTGCACCGCCCGGCGACCAGCCCCGCGACCTCGATCGCGCCCGGCCGCGCCCGGTTCAGGTGCCCGATTACCTCGAGCGTCTGCGTGCCGATCGAGCCCGTCGATCCAAGCACGATGATCCGACGCGGGCCGCTCATCGCGCTACTCGTCACTCAGTGAGGCCTTCTCGCTCGGCTTCAGCTTCCGCCGGCTCGCCGCATAGAGCAGCCGCGGCTTCTTCGCCGTCTTCACTTCCGGAGGCGGCGCATCGTCCGCCGGAGCCGGCTTGGCATCGCTCGCGTCGCCGCCGCGGTCGCCGTCTCCACCATCGGAAGACTTCCCGCGACGCCGTCTCCGACGCTTCTTCTTGCCTCCGCCCTCACTTGCATCGCCGCCGTCCGAGGCATCCCCCCGCTCGCTGCCGTCGCCGCCGTCGCCGCGGTCGCCGCCGGCCTCACCGGCATCGGTCGAGCCGCCGTCACCCCCGTCGTCCGCCTTCCGGCCCCGGCCGCCCCGACGCCTCCGTCGCCGCTTCTTCTTGCCGCCACCCTCACCGGACTCGCCCGACTCACCGGACTCAGCATCGCCCGAACCCGTCTCCTGATCCGCGTCGTCCTCGGCCGCATCGCCTCGACCCGAACCCGACGACCCCTGCTCCGCGTCCGAAGCTGTCTCGTTGTCTGCGTCACCTGCACCGTCGTTCGTGGCGTCGTCGCGCTCGTCCGAGCCCTTCCGCCGCCGGCGCCGCCGGCGACGCTTCTTCTTCGTCGGCTGCTCGTCATCGTCCGTATCGTCGTCGGCGGCCGCGAGCTCTTCGATCGGGTGCGCGTCGACCTGCTCTTCGAGAGCCTCGCGCAGCTTCGCCTCTTCGTCCGCCTCTTCCCAGGCCGACTCGTCCCGGTCGATCTCCCAGACCCTCAGCTGCTTCGGCGGCTTGGGCTTGGGCAAGCGATCGACCTCGATATCGTTCCCGACCTCGTCATACGCGTAGATCACGTACCGGTCGTGCCCGAGGCTGTCGCCCACGCGCACATCGATGTGCTTGCCGGTCGAAAGCTCAGCCGCGTCATCGACCGACGCCGATGGCTCAGCAAGTCCCCGGCCACCCGGCCCGGCACGATCAGCTCGACCTTCTTTACCTTGTCGTGGCTCAGCACAAGCCGCACCGCCCGCATCGCCTCACCGGCGACGCTCTCAGCCTTCCGCACGTACCCACGCCCGTACGCCGGCGGCAGCTCCTGGTAGTGCTGGCTCATCGCGCTCGGCCGCATCCGCTGCCGCGTCAGTTCCAGAATCCCGAACGGGCTGATCGGCAGCACAGTCGTCTTCGCCCGGTCGCCCTTGAGCCGATCCTTAAACTGCTGCTCGATCGCCTTGCGGTGCTTCGCCTGATTCATATCGATCAGGTCGTTGATCACCAGCCCGCCCAGCTCGCGCAGCTTCATCTGTCGGCAGATCTCGTCCACCGCCTCGATGTTCGTCTGATACGCGTTCGTCTCCGCGTCGTTCGCCTTCCGGCTCTTGCCGCTGTTCACGTCGATCGCGACCACCGCCTCCGTCTCGTCGATCACGAGCCGCCCGCCAGAAGGCAGCGGCACCTCGCGCGACAGCATCGTGCGGAACTGATCCTCGATCCCAAACGCGTGGTACATCGGCGCGCCACCGTCGTAGTGCAGAAGCTTCGCCGCCCCACGCGGCGCGACCACCTTCAGGAAGTTCGCTGCGCGAGCCAGCCCCTGCTCGTGGTCGATGACCACCTCGTCGATGTCCTTATCCAAGAGGTCGCGCAGCGCACGCACCAAAAGGTCGCTCTCCGCGTATAGCAGCGTCGGCTTGTTCGACTGGTTCTGCCGCTTCTCGATCGACTTCCAGAGCCGATTCAGATACGACAGGTCACGCTTCAGCTCCGTCTTCGTCTTCCCGAAGCCCGCCGTCCGCAGGATGAACCCGAAGCCCTCGGGCAGATCGAGCTGATCGAGCACCTTCCGCATCTCACGACGCGTGTCCTCGTCGTCTTCCTTCCGGCTCACACCCACATTGTCCATGTGCGGCATCATCACCAGATACCGACCAGGGATAGACAGGTAGCTCGTGCACGCCGGGCCCTTCGTCCCTACGCCGTCCTTCATGATCTGCACGACGATCTTCTGGCCCTTCTTCAGGCACTTCTGGATCGGCGGCCGCTCACGCCGGGGCGTCTTCTTCCCGATCTTCTCGCTCGTCTCCTCGTCCTCGCCCGGGAAATACCGCGGGTGAACGTCCGACGTGTGCAAGAACGCGTTCTCCGATCCACCAAAGTCGACGAACGCCGCCTGGATGTTGCTCTCGACGTTCGTCACCTTGCCGAGATACAGGTTCCCAACCCGGTTCGCCGTCGCCGGCCGCTCCGCGTGGTAGTCCTCAAGGCGCCCGTCCTCGACGATCGCAACCCGGCACTCCTCGCCCGGCTCATAGCTGATCAGCATCTGCGTCTTGCCGCGCTGCTTCGCCGCAGCGTCGCCCCCCGAAGCCGAACGCTTCGCGGTCTTCTTCGAGGTCTTCTTCGCAGCCGTCTTCCGAGCAGGCCTCGGCTTCTTCCCGGCCTCCGGCTCGTCGCCATCCGCTGCACTCGACTCAGAATCGGGACCCGACTCGGAATCAGCGTCCGACGCCGCCCCGGCCTCTTCATCTGCCTCTTCAGCAGCATCGTCCGCCGCATCATCCGATCCGCTGTCGTCAGCCTCGATGGCTTCCGATCGGTCGTCTTCCGCTGGGTCCGGTGAGGCGACGTCTGCAGACGCCTCCTCAGCTGCCGGATCGCCAGAGGCCTGCTCTTCAGCAGCCGGTGCGTCCGGGGCCAACTCGTCCTGCACCCGCTCGTCGCGTGTCTCGTCGCTCATGTCGCCTGTCTTTCGGTGCGGCGACGACGGCTCTGCGATACCGGTTCTGCACTCGCGCGACAGCAGCGCCAAGCCCAACTGGGCCCCGCGCCGCCGACCGTCCGATCTGTCCTGCGTGAGCGCTGCCCACGGGCGGATCTCGCTTCTGCTGTGCAACCGGCATCGGTCTCGCGACCACCCCGAGCCGTCATGGGCCCCGGTGCTGCGCCGTCCGTCGCCTGGGTTGTCCGCCCGGCGTCGCCGGGCCTTCGTCGTTCCATCTGTCACCGGCCGGATCACCAGCCGGGTCGTCTACATTCATCTCGGGTCCGACCCGTCAGGCCCCCTGATTGAGGGGGCATCGACTCACCCCTCTCGGAGCGCGTCGTCGTCGAACGCCTCGGGCAGCCCCTTGCGCAGGCGGTCCCGTACATACATCGTCACTTCGCTGTCAGAATCGAAAGCGAGGGCCCGTTTGGCCATCCTTTCGCACTGTTCCATGCTCACCGAGCGGATCAGACGCTTGATCGCCGGCACCGAGCCCGGCGATACGCTCAGAGTACGCACACCGAGACCCAGCAACAACACCGCAAACCGGATCTCACCCGCCGCTTCCCCGCAGCAGCTCACCGGCACGCTCCTGCGACGACCCGCCCTGACCACATCCCGAACAAGCTTCAGCACCGCCGGGTGCGCCGGATTGAAAAGACCAGCCACCTTCTCGTTCGTCCGGTCCACCGCCAGGGTGTACTGCACCAGGTCGTTCGTCCCGATCGAAAAGAAATCCACCTCGCGGGCCAGCGCGTTGGCCATCAGCGCCGCCGACGGCACCTCGACCATCATCCCGACATCGATCGAACGATCGAACGCGATCCCCTCGTCGTCGAGATCCTCCATCACATCATTCAGAACGTGCTTCGACTCGCGGAGCTCGCCGATGTTCGTCACGAGCGGGAACATCACCTTCACCGGCCCAAACGCGGACGCACGGAGCAGCGCCCGCAGCTGACGCCGGAACATCGGCAGGTCCTTCAGGCAGTACCGGATCGACCGCAGCCCGAGCGCCGGGTTCCGCTCCGGCGCACGCTCCTGCGCCCTGGTGTACTTGTCCGCCCCGAGGTCCATCGTTCGGATCGTCAGCGGCCGCCCCCCCAGCCGATCCACGCACGCCCGGTACGCCTCGAAGTGCGCCGCCTCGTCCGGCTCGTCGTCCCGCGCGAGATACAGAAACTCCGTCCGGTAGAGCCCTACGCCCGAGCCGCCAAACTCGAGCACGTGCTCGATCTCGTCGGCGAACTCGATGTTGCCGAGTACCTCGATCTCGACCTCGTCGCGTGTGATCGGCTCGAGGTCCGCCGCCTCGCGCAGGCTCAGCTGAAAGACCCGCCGCCGCTCCTGCTGCGTCAGGTACTTCTCGATCGTCGCCTCGTCCGGATCGACGACGACCGTCCCACGATCGCCGTCGACGATCACGACGACGCCGTCGTCGAGCTGCTCGCTCAGCTCGCCCAGCCCGACCACCGCGGGGATCCCCTGCGCCCGCGCCACGATCGACGTGTGGCTCGTCTGCCCGCCCATGTCCGTCGCCAGCGCGATCACCCGGTCCCGGTCGAACCCCACCGTCTGGCTCGGCGTCAGCTCCTTCGCGACCACGATCGCGTCCTCGGTCAGCCGATCCAGCTTGCTCGTGTGCTCGCCCACCAGCTGGTCGATCAGCCGGTGCGCCAGGTCCGTGATGTCGTTGACCTTGGTCGTAAACGCCGAATCGGGCATCTGCTCGAACCGCTCGGCGACCTGCCGCAGCACCCTGTCGGCCGCGTGCTCGGCCGTCACCCGTTCCTCGCGGATCAGAGACTCCATCGGGCCCAGCAGGTTCCGGTCGCGGAGCATGCCGATGTGGAACCCGAAGATGTTCGCCGCGTCCGCGCCCATTTCGCGCTCAACGCTTGCCCGCACCCGCTCAAGGTCGGCGACCGAGGCCGCCACCGCGTCCGTCAGCCGGCCCACCTGCGCCTCGACCTGCCCCGCCGGCACCGTCCGCCGCGGGATCCGCCGCCGACCGTCGTCGATCACAAACACCCGCCCGACGACGATCCCCGGCGACACTCCGATGCCATGAAACTGCTGCAAGCGGGCTCCAACCCATGAGAAGTAGGAAAATGTCCGGGTCTTGGCAACGGATCAAGATCTGCATAATCCTAGGGCCCTCACCATCCTCTCGCTTGACACGCCCGCCCGCACCAGCCCATACTTCTCTCGTTGAAAGGCCGCCGATCGAGGCGAGCCCGTCAGCCTCGGATCACCCAGCACGACGCCGGCCCACAAAGCGGCCGAACGACGCGGGCACCGAGCGTTCTCGTACGACGCCCGAGACGGAGGCCCCAGAGGGGGGACGGTCACGGGCGGGTTTGGAACGATGTTGAAACGTTCAGCGTCCCGCCGACCCGGGCGGGCCCGCGCGAACGATTCTGGCATCTGATCCCGAGCCAAGATCCGTGTTGCGTCGCCCGTCTCGCCAGCATCCGCGGCAGACCGGCCGGAGACGAGACAGCGTGGAAAGCGGTCAGACCAACCCGCAGGGCAAGAAGAAGCGCCGGCGCCGACGCCGCAGACGCGGCGGCGGGGGGGGCGACAGCAACGCCCAGAACCAGTCCGGCAACAACCAGCCCGGTAAGCCAAGCAAGCCCAAGGGCCCCACGCTCGAAGAGCTCACCGCCATCGACCCCCAGCCCCGGCTCACGCTCGAGTACCCCGGCTGCTCGCCGTCGTGCCGGCTCATCGACCTCTTCTGCCCCATCGGCCGGGGCCAGCGGGGCCTGATCGTCAGCCCGCCCAAGGCCGGCAAAACGACGCTCCTCAAAGACATCGCCCACGCCATCCTCCACAACCACGAAGACACGCACCTCGTCGTCCTGCTCATCGACGAGCGACCGGAAGAAGTCACCGACTTCCGCCGCACGCTCGAGAAGCTCAGCGAGGGCCACGAGTTCGAGCGCTGCGAGGTCCTCGGCTCATCCAACGACAACGACACCGCCCAGCACGTCAAGATCTCGATCGACGCCATCGAGATGTGCAAGCAGCGCGCCGTCAACGGCGAGCACGTCGTCGTCCTGCTCGACTCGCTCACGCGATTGGGCCGCGCCTTCAACCGGAGCCGCAAGCACGCCAGCTCCGGCCGCACGCTCTCGGGCGGCATCGACTCCAAAGCGCTCGAAGTCCCCAAGCAGCTCTTCGGATCGGCGCGCAACACCGAAGAAGCCGGCAGCCTCACCATCATCGCCAGCTGCCTCGTCGACACCGGCAGCCAGGGCGATCAGCTCATCTTCGAAGAGTTCAAGGGCACCGGCAACATGGAGCTCATCCTCGACCGCCGCATCGCCGAGAAGCGCCTCTTCCCCGCCATCAACCTTGCCGCGTCCGGCACCCGCAAAGACGACCTGCTCATGACCGAGCCCGAGCTCAAGACCATCACCGCGCTCCGGCGCCGCTTGATGAACATGAAGCCCGAAAACCAGGTCGAGCAGCTGCTCGCGGCGCTGAACCGGTTCAAAACCAACGACGAGCTAGCCGCCGTGACCGCGGGGGCGTGAGCGAGGTGTCAGTCCTCGCCGATGCCGCCGAGTATGTCAGGGTGTAGCTCGCGGAGATCGTGCGCATCGATCCACGCGAGGTGATCGTTGCGGAGCTTGCCGACATCCTCGGCGACCTTGATAAACAGCGCCCGCCAGTCGGTTCTGTCGCCCGCGTACTGCTCAAGGTACCGAATGACCTCACGTTCGGTTTGGTGTCCGTCGTCCTTGTACAGAGCGGCGATGAGCGGATCTCGCAGCACAAAGCCGAGAAACTCGGTGTCGATCGAGTCGTTGTCGCCGGTCAAGAAGCCAACGAGTTTCATGCTCCCAAAGATCGCAGCGACCCGCTCAACCGGGTTTTCCATCATCGCCGCGATGACATTGAAATCGCGGCGGCTGTTCGCGAGTGGTGACACAATGTCCTCAAATCGCTGCAGCGTGACATAGCCGTTCTCGCGTTCCGCGATACGCCGCATCCAAGCCACCAGCGTGTCTTCGTCGCCGATGGCATCGCTGAGATACACCCAGCTTGTGAGCGTTTCCCAAGTGGCTTCGCCCGCTTCGAGCTTCTTTTGGTCCTTGTCGCGTACCGCCCGAAAGACGTCAGCCGAAGACGCGTGCTGAGCGGTGAGATCTTTCATTAGTAACCAGGCGGGTATCACCTCGTGATTGCCGACGGGCGGCTCACCGTAGCGATCGTTCGTCACGATTGCCGGCCACACGCGAGCAAACTCCGCGGCCGCCTTCTCGTGCTCCCCCGCAAAGTACAACTCAGCCGCAGTGTGACATCGCATCCCCTCATACTGATCCGCTCCTTCGCCCGGGGGAGAGTCCAACGGCGCGGGCTGCGGCAGCTCTTCCCCGTTCCGCCCCGCTTCCATCCACGCAACAAGCTCGCCCGCGGCCGTGTACCCCGTCCGCCGACCAAGCTCCTCGCCGCCCTCAAACAGGATCATCGTCGGCATCGCCCGCACGCCCAGCTCCCCGGCCACACCGGGAAACTCATCAACGTCCAGCGCCGTCACGATCCCGTGCGACTCAACCCACGACTCCACCGACTCGTCGACCCACGTCGTCTTCTTCATCTGCTGGCACGGCGGGCACCACGTCGCCGTCGCGTACACCAGGTGCACCCGCTCCTGCTCGATCGCCGCCGCCCGGTCCGCCTCGTAACCCGCGTCAGAAAAGACCTCCGGCTCGCCCGCCAGCGCGACCGCGCTTGTCAGCACCGCTGCCATAATTGTCATCGCTCTCACAACGCCGCCCTCCCGGTGTGTCTGTCGTGCTTGCGGTTCGTTCAGCCGTCGAGCTGCTCGCGGAGCGCCTGGGCCTCGTCCGAGCCGTCGTCCTCGATCAGCGTGCCGAGCGACGCGCCGGTCACGCCCGCATCGATCGCGCGGGCGACCAGCGCTCGCCGAAGCTCGGGCGTGTCCTCGGTCCGCAGGATGATCGCCGCGACCCGCTCCGCGACGCCGCCGCGCCCGATCGTTTCGGCAATGGCGTACAGGTCGGCGAGCGCAGCCCGCGTGTCGTCATCCAGGCCCGTTTCGCCCGTCGATCGCTGGGCCCGCTTGAGCTCCATGAGCTCGAGCCGCGCCTGCGCAAACGGGTTGCTCACCACCTGCGCCGCCTCGTCCCACGCGTCGGCCGATGTCAGGATCGGCCTGAGCACGCCCGCCTGCTGCCGCATGAACCTGAGCGAGGCGCGGTCATCGACCGACCGGCCGACCCATTCAACAGTCCGCGCATCGTCGCCAACCAGCCCGTTGAGCGCGATCCAATCGAGCAGCGTACCCTCGTCCGCATCGGTCGGCGGCAGCTGCGACCCGATCGCGTCGCGACGCTCGATGAACACCTCACGCGCCGGCTCGTGCCGATCGATCAGCCGACCGATCGACTCAGCCAAGCTGCCGCGGCGCATCTCGTCGTCTGCTCTGTCCCGGCGCATGGCGTCCCAGAGCCACCCATACGCCTCGGCCGCTTCGTCGAGCCGGCCGGCCCGCTCGGCCTCCGCGGCCTGCGTCAGCTTGTCCTGCACGCTCGCCCGCGGCGCGACCTCCTCGCTCTCCCCGCCAGCGGGCACGCCCCGGCCCGTCGTCGATTCCAGCCAGGTCCGGAAGTCGCTCGGCCCCTGGTACCCGACGGTCCGGCCGATCTCGGTCGACCCGCGGAAGAGCATCATCGTCGGCATCGCGCGGACACGCAGACGCCGAGCGTCTGACTGGAACTCGTCCACGTCCAGCGGCGTCACCACCGCGTTCGCCTCGAGCCACTCCGTCACCGACCCGTCGACCCACGTTGTCCGCTTCATCTGCTTGCAAGGCGGGCACCACGTCGCCGTGGCGTACACCACGTGAAACTTGTTCTCGTCGATCGCCTGCTTCCGGTCGCCGTCGAGCCCGCCGGTCGAGAACACGTCCGGCTCCGCCGAAGCGACCCGCGCCGCTGCAATCCCTGCGGAACTGCCGAGCGCCGAATCAGCACCAGAGGCCGATGCCGCCGCTCCAACCAACCCCAGGCCCGCCGCACACGCACGTGTCATCGATCGCCGCATCGCACCCGCCTCCTTCGTATCACCATCTCCACCGACCGCCGTCGGCATCAGACTATTCGATCACGCCCGCCGATGGGCACGCGCGCCGAGAGTGCAAGGCTCTTTCGATCCCAACCGGCTGCGAAGCCCGCCAAAGCGTGAGCCTCGTGCTTCGTGGCGAGCGGACGCACGACAGCCCCTGCGAACCGATTGTCAGAACCGGCAGCCCTGGTTGTAATTGATGATCCAGGCGGTGAAGTCCGCCGCTGCGCCCGGCACGCCGGCCCCGAAGACGCCGTCGCCGTTCTGATCCGAAGCGGGGTCGCCCGCGTTGTACGCCGCGACCCACGCGGTGAAGTCCGCCGGCGTCGCTGCTCCGTCACCGTTCACGTCCGCCAGGCAGGGCACGGGCACGCGCCGGTACACAACCGTCACCTGCCCGGTCGAGGTCGTGTCGCCGTCCGACGCCGTGAATGCGATCGTGTCCGTCCCGCTGGCCGCCGCATCCGCCCGGTAGATCCGGTAGGGACCCTCACCACCGAGCAGCGCCGCCTGGGCCGGGCCGCCCGTTGACAGGTACGACATCTCTTCGACGCCCACGCCGAAGTCAGCGGGAAACGCCGCGACAAACTCCGCGCCGGGCGACGTCCGCTTCGTGTACGAGAACGCGCCGACGGCGCTCCCAGCAGCGCCGCCGCCCGCGTTCGCGATGTCGAGCACGACGGGCTCGGTCACCACCGTCGTCCCCGAAGCGAAGTCCACCTCGGCCCATACCCGCGCAGGCCCCGCGCCCAGCACCTCGCCACGAACGCGCAGCGGCCCCGACCCGTCGCCCGCCGCGACCACCCTGCCGAGATGCACGATGCGGACCTCGCTCACGGTGCCCGTGGGCCACGACGTGCCAAACTCGAACGATGTGCCCAGATCGCCCGACGCCGGCGTCGGCACCATCGCCGCGCTCAGGCCGCTGTTCGAGAGCGTGAACGACCCGACCCACTCGCCGATGACCCGCTGCGGCGAATCGTCCGTCGCGACAACCCGCAGCTCGTGCCACCCGTCATCCAGGTGCGCCGTCGGCAGCACGAGCGACGAACCGCTGACGCCCTCGGCCACGACAACACCGTCGATCAGCGCCTGCACCGAGCCGATGCCCGTCCCGGGCCGGGTGGGCGTCGCGGTCGCGTTGATCGAGATCGCGCCCTGCCAAAGGCCCGTGGGCACGCCCGAGACCTGCACCTCGGGCCCCGTCGCGAAAGGTCGGCACAAGGGATCGCCCATGAAGTAGCCCTGGAACGGGATCGCCGCGAGCGAGCGCAGCAGCGACTCGCCGAGCGTCAGCCCCTGCCCGTAGTTCGAGTGCAGATACGCCGACGGGAACTTCTGCGGGTACGCGCAGGGCTCCTGGATCGTGCCGAACGTGCCCACCGCGCCCTTCTCGATCCACCGCGACATCTTCGTCTGCTGAGGCCTCGCAAAGTCGGCAGCCCAGCTCGTGAGATGATCCGCGAACGCGCCGCCCGCGAACGTGAACGGCGCACCCGCGATGTCGAGGTTCGCCGCGCCCGTCATCACGCCCAGCGCCGGCAGCCCCGCCGGCGGCAGGGGCCCCGGGCTGATCTCGACGCCCGCGAGCCCGGCCTGCGCGAGCCTGCCGACCGCGTTGGTAAACAGCCCATCCCGCGGGCCCGATCGCGCCGCGTCGTTCGTCTCAACAAAGTAGAACGTATCGAGAAAGCCCGCGCCCTGGCCGTCCGCCGCGACGGAACGGTCGATCATGTCCACGATCGTCTGCCCGCTCACCCCGCGCTGGCCCGTGTACCCGAGCGACGCGCCAATGAACAGATCGCCCGTCGACGAGCTCCCGCCGGGCTGGCCCGATTGGTATGTCTCGTTCGCGTCGAACGCGATCGGGTCATCGAGCGTCGTGAAGAAGCCCTGCATCCGCGTCGACACGAAGCCCGCCGTCAGCACATCGTCCGCAAATTTCGAGAACGTGAACGACGCCGGCACGGCGAACCGCGTCACCGGCGCGCAGTCGTCGCTCACCAGCCCGTCGGCCGAGACCGAATACTGCGCGATCGGCGCAAGGATCAGGTAATCGATGCTGGGTTCGAGCCGGCGGTTGGTCAGGTGCCCGAACACCGCGGCATGCCGGACATCGTGCATCGCCTGAAACGACGAGTCCGCCGGCCGGAACCATGCCACGTTCGAGCCCGCCAGCCCGCGGGCGTGCGTGTAGTAATTCGTGATCCACAGCGCCGTCGGATCCGCCGGGTCGGAAAGCAGCAGCGCCTCGTGCGCCTGAGCCTCCGCCAGCCCGGCGAGCCCCGCCGCGGCGATGTTCAGAAGCGAGAACTGGATAGTCCGATAACTGTACTTCGCCAAAGCCGTCTCTCCGATGCCGCGGCCCGAGTGCGTGGGACCTGCCACGACAATCGATACTCTGCGCCGCCCGCAGCGGTTCGCCACGCTTCTGACCCCCGAAAGCGAGCCCGCGAGTCGATCAGATCCCCGCCAGATACCCCCGATTGTGGGGGTCTCCGGTGCAGCGGGATCGGGATCACCGCGCAACCGACAAGACTGATTGATTGAAAGCTTGATGACGGGTTATCGGATCACCGTCGAGAACCCGGCCGAGGCTTCGGCAGAGCGGGCGTTGGTGCCTGATCGATCCGATTTCCGCCAAATACCGTGTATGCACGCTTGACGGTTGGATACGTCTTTGTAGGCTACACGTTCATGGGTTAGGGAGGGACAAGGACCGGATCAGCCCCGCCGACGGCCTCGGCATCGGGCAATCCGTAGGGGTGGGCGGAGCTCGCGTGCGATTGCCCTCGTGCCCACGCGAACACGCTCGACTAGCCGCCCCGTCCCCCTATCCCTCTTCTTGAACTCGACCAGCGTTCGTAAAGGCGACTCGTCTGGCCGGATGCCGCCGATGCGGGCATGTGCCGATGTGCCAATCGATCTGATGTGAGCGTCCGAGCGCGGGCTGCCGCGGGGTCTTGGTTAGCCGCTTTCGATCTCGACCAGGATCACCTGCTCGTGCACCACGCCCAGGTCGGTGTCCTCGATCTCGACGACCAGCGGCACCGTGCCCGATCCGACCGGCGCCGTCACGACGAACCAGAAGTACGCCCGTGTTGTCGCGCCGGGCGGCAAGTCACCAATGATCGCCCGCCCGACGCGGATGCTCGCCACTTCGCCCTCTGGCATGCGCAGCCGCGCGACGCCGCCGACCAGTTCGCTGTCGCCGAAGTTGGTCACCTCGCAGACGACCTGCACGTCGTCGCCCGGGCGGAACTGTTCTTCCGAGCCCTCGCGGACGAACCGGCCATGCCGGTCTGGTGTCACCGTGATCTCTGACCGCAGCGCCGGCGGCGGCAGCGGCGACACGCTCAGGCTGATCGGGCTAGGCATGCCGATGAGCGCATCGTGCCGCTCGCTGATCTCGACGCCGAACTCGATCGCGTTCTCCCGCACCGACCGCGGCAGGATCATCGGCTCGGCGACCTCGATCGACTCGCCCGGCTCAAGCCAGCCAAACTCGAGCGAAGCCGGGGCCATCGCCCGGCCGCCGAGGCTCGGGGTGATGTCCGCCCGCACGCCGTAGACGGGCCGCTCGCCGGTGTTCCGTGCGCGGCCGCGCACGATAAACGACTCGCCGGCCCGCACCGCCGGCGGATCGACCGCCAGCTCCAGCGCCACCGCGCCGCCCGGCCCGCCGACACCCGTCACGCCCCGCCCGCGCGCCAGCGCGACGCTCGCCATCCGACCGATCGTCGCGCTGTCGAGCTGCACCCGAGCGAGCTCGAAAAGCTCGCCGTCGACCAGCGCGTCGAGCGACATCGGCCCGGGCTGCAGCGCGCGGAAGCCCGCCGGCGTCCGGGCAAGCGTGATGCACGTCTCGCCCGACTGCCTCGGCACCGCGAACACCGGCCTCGGCAGGCTCGGGCCCGAAAGACGGAGCTGCATCCCCTGGCCTGGCAGGCCGCCGGACGCGCCATCGGGCACCCCCGCGAGCGTCACGCAGAGCCCGCCCGCATCCGCGGACCACAGCGTGCCCTGCAGCAGCGGGGCGGTCGGACCCGCAGCGGTCTTCGGCCGAGACCCGCAGCCGGTGACACATGCAACAAGGCACAGCACCACAGCAAGCACACAAGCGATTTCAAACGCCGATCGCGACAACGCCACGTACGAACGAAGCCGACAACGCTGACCGGCACACTGGATCACGGCCCAACGCCCTCGTCGCCCCCGTCACCCTCGGTGCCTGCATCAACAGGAGCCGTGTTCGAGTTCCCTGAAGCGTCGGCCTGTTCACGGGCCGGTTGCGCGCTCCGAGGCGGCGTCCAGATCAGCCGCACGCCCGAGCGGGCATCGGGCGCCGACCTCGGCACAAGCTCGTGCCGCGCCGCGGTCCGCACGGCACCCATGGGCGACAGGTACGACCCGCCGCGCGTCATCGCGACCTGCTCCCCATGGCCGAGGTCGGGCGCGATGACCAGCTCCGCCGCGTTGCCGATCGTGTCGACGAGGCCCCAGGCGTTCGGCGTCTTCTGGCCCGGCGGCCGGAGCTGCGCGTCGGAGTTGCCGAGCCACCATGCCGCGTCGCCCAGCGGCAGCCCCGCGTGCGGCCCGTCCGCGTCGGCGCGGGCGGCATATTCCCACTGCGCTTCGGTCGGCAGGCTGAACGTGCCGTCGGCGGCCCCGCTCAGCTCCGCTGCGAGATCGAGCGCAGCATCGAGCGAGAGCCCGGTCTCGGGCAGCGCCGCATCCCAGCTGGGATCTTCGCCCCGCGCCGCCGAGATCTGCCCCCGCGTCAGCTCCGTCCGCATGATCCAGAACGGCCGTTCGATCCGCGCGAGCCTCCGGTCCTCGGTCGCTCGGCGTCCCGGTTCGTCCGGGTCGCTGCCCATCTCAAAGGCCCCGGGCTCGACGTACCGCAGGTCGATCGAGCCGCCGCCCGCGAGCCTGAGGGAGAACCCCCGCGCCGCCTCGGCCGCCCCGCGGAGCTCGTCGATCATCGCTTCCGGAGCCGACCCGGCGATCTCGTCGATCGCTGCCGATGCCGCCCGCAACTCACGCCGGCCGATCGCGGCTTCGATCGCCGCGACCCGTGCCCTGGCCGCCCCGGCTGCGGTCACAAACCCGCCCCGCGCCGACGCGAGCATCTCTTCCGCCTCGCCGAACGCCCCGGTCTCTTTCAGCGATCGCCCCCGCGCAAGCCGACGCTCGGCCGCCGCGAACGCGTCCGCCGCGAGCCCGGATGCGCCGGCCGCGACCGCATGGTTCCGCGCCGTCTCGGCGTCCCGCGTCGCGCTCTCGGCCGATGCCTCGGCCGACACGCCCGGCGCGAGCCCGCCTGAAACCGATGCACCGCCGGACGAAGCCCGCCCGCCGTTGCCAGCCCGGTTGCCGGCCCGGTCGCCAGCCCCGTTGCCCACCTCGATGTTGGTTTCGTTGCCAGCCGCAACGCCGTCGCGTTCGGTGCCGATGCGCACGCTCGCGTCGCCGGTCGGCCGACCCGCCTGCCGGTCGGTTGCCCGACTCCCCGGCTGCCGAACAAGCGGATTGCTCGGCGCGGGCCTCGACGCGTCCGCCTCTGACAGCGAGCTCCCGTCGACACCGCCCGCATTGCTGCTGTTTGGCCCCGCGCCGCCCGCGAGCGAACCCGATCCGAGGCGTCCGTTGGCATCGAACTGCGGCGAGGCGATCATCCATGCGCCGTAGCCCGCGCTGCCCAGCACGCCGAGGCCCAGCACGAGCCCGACCACGGTCGCGAGCCGCCGCTTCGTCCTCGCGGCCTGACCGAGCCGCACGTGCTCACGCGCCGCCGGGTCGTCCGGGCAGAGCTCGAGCACCCGCTGCCACGGGCCCACGGCATCCGCCAGCCGGCCCGCCGTGACGAGCTGGTCGCCGAGCCCCCGGAGCCTTGTGAGCTCCGCCAGCTTCGATCGCTTCTGGCCCACTAGCCTGATCACGTGGTGGTCAGCCGGGAATCGCCTCTGGAGCGTGCTGATCGCTTCGAGCGCGCCGGCGTAGTCGAAGGCCGCTTCGCCGTCGGACACGCGCTGCATCAGCTCGGCCTTCTCCGCCTCGAGCGAGTCGGCCCGCTTGAGCAGCACCATCGCCTCGGCCGACTCCGCGTTGGCCTGCTGCGCCTGCTCGCCTGCCTCGCGCATCGCAGCGAACGACCCGCTGAGCTCCGCCTGCCGCCCGCGCTTGACGGCCGCCTGCTCGTCGAGCAGGCCCGACCCGGTCTCGAGCTCGGTCGCGCGGAGCTCCCGCAGAAACACCTCGATCGACGACTGCCGCGACGCGACCGATCGGCCCATCGCGTGCCTGATCACCGGGCGCACCGCCCAGGGCAGCTGCTGCGCGTCGATCGTGCCCTGGCTCACACCGGTCAGCAGCTGGCAGAGCGTCCGCGCGAGGCCGCGGACATCCTGACGCCGCGCCCGCGGCTCGTCGCCCTCGTCGAGCCCGGCGATGCCGAAGTCTGTCAGCTTGACCGAGCCGTCGTCGAGCAGGATCACGTTCGACCCGCGGACCGCGCCGTGAAACAGGCCCGCCTCGTGCGCCGCGATGAGCGACTCGCCGATCTGCCCGATCAGCTCGATCGACCTCGGCAGCTCGATCGCGCCCGAGTTGGTCACTACCCGCGCGAGGTCCGGCGCGTCGAGGTACTCGCTGACGATGTAGGGTCCGACAGCGTCCTCGCCGACATCGAAGACTCGTGCGATCCCCGCGTACCGCAGCGTCGACGCGAGCTCGGCGGCGCGGAGCGCGTACTCCGAGGCTTGCCGGAGATCACCATCGGTCCGCAGACGCTTGACGGCGACCCGCGCGTCCGTCAGCCGATCCCGCCCGAGAAAGACCGTGCCGCGACGACCCGAGCCCAGCAGCTCGATGACCTCGTACCGCCGACCGATGACCGTGGTCTGCGTCGCCGAGGGCTTGGGTTCGATCGATGCCCCGTCGCCCGCGATGCTGCCCGGCGCAGTCGGCGACACAACCTGTGATCCGCCTGACGATCCGCTCTGCGATCCATCGGATGGCGCGGCCGCCTGAGGGGCAAGGGGCGTGGCCGGCCGCTCCCGGCTCGGAAGCTCCGGCCCGGTTGAAGTTGGATCGCTTCGATCATCCACGGGACCGAATCATACGCCGCCCGGAGGTTGGTCCCCCTCCGGGCGGCGCTCGATGCGGTCTGGGTTTGTTGGGAAAGCCCGCCGGCCGGCGCGCTCTCGGACCTGCTCCCCGGCTCTCTACAGCTTGAACCGGTTCACCAGGTTCTGCAAGCCCTCGGCGGCCTGGCTCAGCTGCGTCGCCGCCTGGGCAGCCTGCGCCGCGCCCTGCGCCGATTCGCCGGTCACAGAGTTGATCGCCTCGGTCGACCGCGCGATCTCGTCCGACGCCGTCGCCTGCTGGGCCGCGGCAGCCGAGATCGACTCCACCGCCCCGCGCAGCTGATCCGAACCGGACACGATCCGCTGCAGCGCCTCGCCCGCTTCGGTGGCGAGCTGCACGCCCTCGTCGACCTTCGACGTCGATGTGCTGATCTCGCCGACCGCGCGCTCCGTCTCGGTCTGGATCTCACGGATGCTGCTGGCGACCTCTTCGGTCGCGGTGGTGGTGCGCTCGGCGAGCTTGCGGACCTCATCGGCCACGACGGCGAAGCCCCGGCCATGCTCGCCGGCGCGGGCGGCTTCGATCGCGGCGTTGAGCGCGAGCAGGTTGGTCTGGTCCGCGATGTCGTTGATCACGCCGATGATCTCGCCGATCGCCTCGCTCTTCGCGCCGAGCTGACGCACGGCATCGGCCGACGCGTTGACCTGCGAGCTGATCGTGTGCATCTCGTGCACCGTGCGTCCGACGATCTCGCCGCCCTGCTCGGCATCCTCGGCCGACGACCGCACGATGCCGACGGCCTCGTCGCTCTTGCCCGCGACCTCGCGGACCGAGCCCGACATCTCTTCGACCGCGGCCGAGACCTGGCCTGTCTGAGCGCGCTGGTGCTCGAGCCCGTGCGCCATCTGCTCGCTGCTCGCCGCGATCTGCGTCGACGCGGCCGAGACCTCGCCCGTCGCGCCGCGCACCTGCGAGATGATGTCGTGCATGTTGTTCAGGAACTGATCGAACCAGTGGGCGAGCTTGCCGATCTCGTCGCCACGCTTGACGTCGAGACGCTTGGTCAGGTCACCCTCGCCCTGCGCGATGTCCTGCACCACGCTCACGACGCTCGTGATCGGCTTGACGACCAGCATACGAAGCAAGACCACAAAGAGCCCGATCGCGATGATCACGACCGGCGCCGAGAACGCTGCGCCCGTTGTAAAGAAGCTCGCGACCGATGCATCGACGCCGGCGAGCGGCATCCGCACCTGGTACGCGCCGTGCGTGTCGCCCACCGCCCAGCGCTCCATCGTGAAGCCGAGCATGTCCTTGCCGTCGCCGTCGGGATCGCCCTGCGGGTGGCCCGGCTGGCCGTGGCACATCATGCACGACGAGCCGAGCGTGATCGCCCGCTGGTAGTGCAGCTCGTTCGTCTCCTCGTTGATCCGCATGACGTACTCGGATCCGCCCGAGGCGACCTGGGCTTCGAGGTCGGCCAGCAGCCGGCCCTCGAACGACTCGGCCCCCGGCTCGTTCTCCTTGTTCCGAGCGTCGAACGCGACGATCTCAAACTCGAGCCCTTCACGCTCCGCGGCATCTCCCGCGGCCGTCCACCCGGCGACGACCGGGATCGCCTCGAAGAACGCCGTCTCCGAGTAGTGCCCGCCGCCCTCGACGTGCGTCAGCGCGTCGGCCACGAGCCCCTCGATATCGATCGCACCCGAGCCGAACAGCTTGCCGGTGTGGTTCTTTGTCTCGTCGGCCACCGCGGTAAACGCGCCCGCCTTCTCAGACATCGCCAGCTCCATGTCCGCCCGGTACCCGCGGAGGAACACGACGTAGTTCACCGCGAGCACGGCAAACATCGCCACCACCGCGAGCGCCACGATCTTCGTTGTCAGCCCGAGCTTTGAAAAGAACGCCATGCGATGTACCCCTCGCTGCGCTGGTCGGCTCGTCCGCCGCCCGCGATCTGCTCACTTCGCCAGCGGCACCATGCCGCGCTCCGGTTTGGCATATCGACATCCAGATTCAGCGAGTGCGCACGGTTTTGCGTCGACGCCGTGACCGGGATCAGTCTCAGACGATCGCACCCCCTTTGCGGGGGATGGCCGGATCTCGAAATCGGCTTTGAAGCGCGCAGACCAGCGTCCGGGCAATGCGGGCGACAGGAATCGAACCTGCACGGCCTTCCGGCCACGGGAACCTAAATCCCGCGCGTCTACCAGTTCCGCCACGCCCGCGGCACCCGATGCTACACACCCGCCGAAAGCCGCAACCCCCGAACCCGTATCATCTATCCAAGTGATGCCCAGCCCAGTAATGCCAGACGATGCAAAGCCGTCGATGCACCACCGGCTGAGAGCCCACCGGCTTCTGGCCCGCCGCCAGAAAGAAGGACAACGCCGATGCGACACGCCCTGGCCATCCACTTCGCCCCGCTGCTGCTGCGCGTCGCACTGGGCCTGACCTTCGTCTGGGCCGGCGCCGGCAAGCTCAGCCAGCAGATGCCCGTCACTCCCGCGAACCAGGCCACCCTCGCCTCGTGGGGCCTGCTCGGTGCCGCAACTCAACCAAGCACGCCCGCCCCTAAACCCGAACCCGGACCCGAGACCGAGACCGAGCAGCCTCCGAAAGTCACCAGCCCGGAAAGCCCGCCCGCCGACACCCCTGCTGATCCTCCCTCCGAGGCCGACGGCATCGAAACACCCCCAACTGACAGCGCAACAGATCCGGACGCGCCCGAAGTCTCGTTTGTCGCCTATCAGCTCGATGCCCCCAAGACCGTCCGCGCGGTCTACGGCATCGCCCTGCTCATCGATGCTTCCGCGAACCCCACGCCCACCGACGCCAACCCGTCGCCCATGCCTCTGTGGCCCCCCGCCCTCGCGGCGGACAAGCTGCCGGTGTACTTCGCGTGGGCGGCCGCCGTGACCGAGCTGATCGCGGGCGTCGCCGTGCTCTTCGGGTTCTTCACAAGGCTGGGCGCGCTGCCCATCGCCGGCACGATGGCCGTCGCGATGTGGCTCACCGAGGTCGGCCCGGCGATCCAGACCGGCAACAACACCCTCGGCTTCCTCCCGCCCGACATGTTTGTGCGATCCAACGGCATCTTCGAGTACACCGTCTTCCTCTGGCAGCTCGCGCTGCTCGCTGCCGCCGGTGCGCTCGCCTGCATCGGCCCGGGGTTTCTGAGCATCGATCGGCTGCTCTTCGGCCCCGCCGAGACGCACTCGCGACCAACGCGATCGAGCCCCGATGACGACGACGTCACGCTCGTGCCGATGTCAAGCGGCGAAGAAGCCTGATCGACACGCCCGCCCGGCCCGCCTGATGCTTCACCTGCCGCCCCTACTTTGGGTACACTGACCGCGTGACGGATCACGCCATCAGCCAGCCGCTCGCGAACGCCCTGCGGGGCAGGTTTCTCGTCTTCGAGGGGCCCGACGGATCCGGCAAAACGACACAATTCGACCGCTTCGCCCGCGCGTGCCGAGATGCCGGCCTCAACGTCTGCGAGGTCCGCGAGCCCGGGGGCACCGGCATCGGCGAAGCCGTCCGCGACCTGCTGCTCCAGCACACCCACAACGACATGACCCTCCGCTGCGAGATGCTGCTCTACATGGCAAGCCGCGCCCAGCTCGTCGAGCAGACCGTCCGGCCGGCCCTCGAAGCGGGTCAGCTCGTCCTCGCCGACCGGTTCGTCCAGAGCACGCTCGCCTACCAGGGCGCGGGTGGGGGCCTGCCCGAGCGGGAGATCCTCGATGTCGCCGCCGCCGCCACCGGCGGGCTCGACCCCGATCTCGTGCTGATCTTCGACGTTGACGAGCGCACCGCCGCCCAGCGCCGCGACCCCAACCCCGACCGCATCGAGGCTCGGCCCGACGACTTCCGCGTCCGCGTCCGCCAGTCGTACCTCGCCCAGGCGGAGCGGCACGCCTTGACCCACGCCGTGCTCGACGCCACCTGCGATGCCGACGGCGTCTTCGAGAGGCTCGTCGCCACCATCGCATCGCGGCTGACCGACGCCCCCGCGCGGCGAGTCGGCACGTGAGCCAACCCCGATGAACGACACAACACTGCGGCTCACGCTCGTCGCCGCCGGATACCTCATCGGGGGCATCCCCTTCGGCCTGGTCATCGCCCGCGCGAAAGGCGTCGACATCCTGAAAGTCGGATCGGGCAACATCGGCGCAACCAACGTCGGCCGCGTGCTCGGCAAGCCGTTCTTCTACATCTGCTTCGCCTGCGACGCCCTGAAGGGCCTGCTCCCAACGCTCGGCTTCGGGCTCATCGCCAGCATCGCTGACCCGGCGCAGCGGACCTCATCGGATCTGTGGTGGTGGCTCACCGCCATGCTCGCGCCGGTGCTCGGGCACATGTTCAGCCCCTACCTCCGCTTCAAGGGCGGCAAAGGCGTCGCGACAGGCCTCGGCAGCATGCTCGCCGTCGTTCCTGTGCTGACGGTGCCCGCGGTGATCGGCCTTGCAACGTACATCGCGATGGTCAAGATCACCCGCTACGTGGGCGTGTCGAGCTGCGCCGCTGCGCTCAGCCTGCCCGTCAGCGTCTCGGCTCTCGCGCTCGCGGGTGTGCCTGCCTGGCAAGACGCCTGGCCCGCCGTCGCGGTCACCGGCCTGCTCGCCGCGGTCGTCGTCGCCAAGCACCGGGGCAACCTCGCCCGAACGCTCGCCGGCACCGAGCCCCGGGCGGGGCAGCCCATCGAGCCGCCCCCCGATCAGGCGAGCGACACTCGGGACGCGCCGCCCCGACGGTAAAGCGCCGACACCGAAGCACCGCGCCCGGTCCCGCGACTCAACCTCGAGGCTTGAGCCGGGCCGCTCAAGGTGCGGCCGCTCAAGATGCGGCGGGCTCTCGCCCGATAACCACGTCCGAGAAGCGCAGGTCCTGCGGGAGGTACGCCCCGCTGCCCGGAAACAGCACCCGATTCCCGCAGACCCCTCTTATCTCGGGCGCCGGCTCATCCGATGGCCCCATCGGCTCCGACGTTCTGTCTTATGGAGCAGCAAGGAAGCACCGTCATGAACCGGCACCACCTCCGCGGCACGTGGGAAGACGACCCCGCCCCGTTTCCCTTCCCGGGCACACCGGGCCGGCAAGCAGGAGCGACACCCTCGCCGACCATCGGGCGATCCGCCGATCGCGGCACCGATGCCGACGCTGCAGCAGCGACCGATCGGGTCATCGCCGACGTCGACACCCACCTCGACCGCATCAGCTACAAGATCGACGAACTCCGCGACCTGCTGATGCCCTTCGAAGGCAGCGACCCACCTCCCGCGGCCTGACCCGGTCGAACCTGACCCGGTCGAACCTGATCTGGTCGAACTTGATCCGGTCGAAATTAGCGCACCCGCATGACCAGCAGCGTCTGATCATCGGCCTGCCGCGCCAGGCCCACGAACTGCCTGATCCGCCACAGCACGCCCTCGGTCACCTCTGCAGCTGAAGCCTCGGGCTTCTCAGAAAGCGTCTCCAGCAGCGCCTCGATCATCCGCCGCTTGGTGAACCGCTTGCCCTCGAAGTTGCTCGCGTCGGTGATGCCGTCGGTGTAGCACACGACGATGTCGCCCCGCGACAGGTCGAAGTGGCCGCGCTGGTACCGCTGGCTCGGGTCGATGCCCGCCGCCATGCCGCCGGTCGAGAGCTCGTCGACGTCCGCCGTCGTCGGCGCCCGGTGCTCGGGCACCCGGACGATCAGCGGCGGCTCGTGCCCCGCGGCGCAATACGTCAGGTGCAGGCTCCGCGGGTCGGCCACGCCGTACCACAGCGTCGCAAACTCGCTCTCCATCGTGTCCCGCGCGAGCGCCCGATTCGTCCGGGACACGATCTCGTCGAGGTCGTACACCTCGTCGGCAAACGCGCGCAGGCTCGAACGCACGCTCGACATCAAGAGCGCCGCCGCCACGCCCTTGCCCACCACGTCGCCCACCGCGAGCCCGAGGTGCGGCTCCTGCTTCGTGCCGACGCGGAAAGCATCGTAAAAGTCGCCGCCGAGCTCGAAGCTGGGCACGTACCGGGCCGCGACGTCGAACGGCTCGATCGCCGGCATCTCCGCTGGCAGCATGCGACGCTGCACATCGCCCGCGAGCTGAAGCTGGCGCTGGATCCGCCGGTCCTCGGCCTGCAGCTCGAGCAGCCTCGCCTGCTCGATCGCGATCCCCGCCTGCTGCGCGATCGATCGCACGAGCCGCGTCTCGCCCTTGGTCAGCAGCCGCGGCTCGCGGTCGTACAGCCTGATCGCCCCGATCGGCCGGTCGCGGAACACCATCGCGCACGTCACGAAGCCCACAACGCCCTCGTCGAGCACCCGCTCGAGGCCAACGATCCGCGGGTCCGAGCGCAGGTCTTCGACCACGACGACCTCGCCCTCGGCCGCCAGCTGGTCAAACGCCCGCCCCGCGGACAAAGGCCGCGGATCCGCGAGCCATTCGGGCGAGAGCCCGCGGCTCGTTTTGAGCCTCACGCCCCGCTCGTCCGATTCGTCCATGCCCTCTTCAAAGAGAACGACCGATCCCGCGTCGAGCTCCAGCACATCCAGCGCCGACTCGAGCGCCATCGTCAGCACCTGCTCCGCGTCCACCGCGCCCGACAGGAGCGACGTCAGCCGGTACAGCACCCGCATCTCGTTCACGCGGTGGCCCAGCTCGAGCACGCTGTCGCACACCTCGCCCACGGTCAGCGACAAGAGCCACACCGCGTCGATCAGCTCCCGCGACCCGCCCGCACCGATCCGGAACGAGCCGATCTCCGCGTCGCCCGCGGTGATGCCGACTTCGGTCTGATCCGCGTCCCGCTCGGCCGCGTCGCCGAGCCGCCACAGCTCGTCGCCCTCGGAGGCCTCGATCAATCGCCCCGCGTGATCGTGCAGCGTGACCCGCGCACCGGCGAGCGTCGAGAGCTGGCCGCACAATCTGGGCAGCGACCCGTCTGTCATGTACGACGTGATGTCACCACGCCGGGCCGGTGCGACAGCCCCCCGCCCCGTGCCCGGGTCGATGATGGCTTCGACAGCGTTCCTGTCTGCCAGGTCACCGCCGACGCTCGCGGCTAAACCCTTCGAAAGCTCTGCAGCGGCCCGTTGCACCACGCCGTGGAGGCCAGGCCTGTCCACCTCGTGACCCGGTGTGGTGTCGCCCGGCTCGCTCACGGTGCGCCGTCGCCCGGCTGATCGGTCCCGACTCGATCGAGCGCTCGGTTGACGTCCGCATCGTCGAGCCAGACCAGGCGGAGCAGCTGCGAGAGCCGGTCGGGGCCGTCAAGATCGAGCCGGCCCAGCCCGCGCTGGATGAGTGCCCGGTCGTCGAGCTGCCGGCCGACATAGGCGAGCAGCAGCGCCGACGACCGCGCGTCGGAGCCGCCGCCGTCGATCCGAGCATTCAGGCTCCGCACCACGGCCCGGAGCCGGGCGTCGGGCGGCAGCAGCCCCGGGGCAAACCGCGCCGCGATCAGCAGCGGGTTCGCGTTCAGCGTGTCCCGAAGGTTCAGGCTCGCCGAGAGGAACAGCCCCGCGCCGATCTGCGCGTGGACCCGCGCGATCGACGCCGTCGGATCGCCCTCCCGCACCGCGAGCGCCATAGAGAACCGGCCCTCGGCTTCGAAGTACTGGCCCTCGGCCATGAGCCGCCGGCCCTCGTTCATGTGGATCGCGTAGAAATCTCGGTCGCTGTCGGTCGAAGGATCGACCAGCTCGCCGATCCGCAGGTCGGTGCCGCGGAGCGCGTCGAGCGCGTCGCGGTCGATGCCGATCTCCTCGAGCTGGCGGGCGAGACGCTCCGCGGCGCTCTCACGCTCGGCCGGCGCGTCGGCACCGTCCGACGGCGGAGCCTCCTCGCCGTCGCTGCCGATCGTGTCATCGCCCGCGATCGCCTCGGGCAGATCAGCCGCGCTTTCGTCGCGGACCGACTGCAAAAATTCCTGCAGCACGCGGTTCTGTTCCTCGATCAGCGCGACCGCGCCCGTCGGCCCCTCGAGCCCGGTGCCAGTCCGCGACGCGAGCGTGCCCTCGACGTTCTCAACGAGCCGGTCGTAGCCGGTAAACCGGCCGGCCAGCGTGTCAGCCGTTGCAGGCTGGCCCGCCGGGCTCGCCACGTCGGCCCGGCCCGATGACTCATCCCGCTGCGCGGCCGACTGCGGCGAGACGTCAAAGATCCTCACCCCGCCGAGCGGAGACGCCGTGATCCCGAACCGGTCGCCCTCCTCGCTCGAGAACGCGCCGACCACGCTCTCCGAGAGCGAGCGATCCGTGAGGTAGCCCGCTGACGAGCGGAGCCTCCAGAGCCCAGTGCCGCTGGTGTCTTCGACCCGCGCCGGATCGACCCGCGTCACGCCAGACTCGGTCGAGAACGCATCGGCACCCAGATCGGCTGACGTGACCGAGGCCGCCGTGGACGCCGCCGAGCCCCGCAGGTCGTTCGATCGCGACACGGCAAGCGATCCAGCCAGCGAGGGCGGCGGCCGGCTGCCGGTCGTGAGTGCAAACTGGTACTGCAGCGCGTCCGTCCCGCGCACGCCCAGCCCGCTCAGGCCCGAATACAGCGAGTCGCGGCGGAACTCAAACAGATCGTCGCTCGCGAGCTCGCCTCGGAACTCCCGCGGCGCGAGATACCCGACATCGCCGCGGAAGCTCAGCCCGCCCGGCGCGTTGCCTGTCACGATCGCCGCGCGCAGCGCGTTCGCAGCCGAGAAGTCCGCCCGCACCGACGAGTTCACCCCGCCCGATCCGATCCGCTGGTTCGCGTCGAGACGACGCCCGTCGCCTAGCGCGTCCTGCCCGAGGGCGGCGCCACCGAACCCGGTCGCGAGGCCGGCCGCCGCGACGAACGCCCCAGCAGCACGGGCCGCAGCGGATGACGCCCGTCGCAGACTCGTCCGTCGCGAATTGGTCTGTCGCGAATTGGTCTGTAGCGAATTGGTCTGTCGATCTGTCGTGTCCATCCGCCGTCCTCCGCACACGCCCGCGGGCGGCTCTCGCCCGCACGACATTCTACGGATCGGCTCTTTCGATCGATCGCTTCGATCCCGGATTCAGCTCACAACAGCCCCGAATCCAGCCCCCCGGAATCCAGCCCCGCGGACGCCGCTCGGGCCTTCAGGCAGCGTTGGTCAGGTCTCGGACCGTCTCGGGCACCGAGAGCTGCTGCCGGAGCTCGCCGCAGGCCGCCGCGTTGTTGACGACCAGGTAGTACACGAGCCCGCCGCGAGCCCAGACGTAGACCGTCGGGCTCTTCACGTCGACCGTGCCGCCGTCGGAGGGGTCGAGCTCGTAGGTCACGCCGTCGTCGAGCCCGAGCCGGCCGCGGTCTTCTTGCACAAAGAGCGAGAACTGCTCGACGCACGGCAGCCCCGTCGCCGCGTCCGCCGGGCCGATCGGCGCTTCGAACCGCAGGTGCATGCTGCCGCCGCCCCCGGGCACGTGGCACCGCCCGGCATCCACGAAGCTCACGTTCTGCACGCCGCTCTGGATCAGGCTCGCCAGCGTCACTTCCTGTCCGAGCACGTTCCCCGCCACGCCCGGCATCTCAGACGCCGCGGTGACCTGAAACTTCCCGGCTCCCGGCGCGAGATCAGCCACGCACCGGCCGTGCTCCGAAGCCACGAACTGCACCGCCCGCGTCCGGCTGCCCACGACAGAGTCGTCGATGCTGCCTCGGGAAACCACGAACACCGTCGCGACCAGCGTGAGCGCCGCTGCCGCCGCGAGCACGCGAGACGCCGGCCCCGCCCAGAACGACCGGTCACGCGTCGCCGGTGCCATCCGGCTCGGCACGTCCTGATCCGCCGCCGGCCCGCCCGCTGCCTGCCTTTCGTCTGCTTCTTCGACAAGCTTCTCGGTCGCCATGGCAGCGGCCACCCGCTCGCGCAGGCCCGCCGGGGCGGTCATCGGAGCGGAGGCCGACGAAGACAACGCCCGCCCGACCGCGGATCGGAGCTGCCGGTCCGATTCGATCCGCCGCGCGACGTCCGGGTCGGACTCGATCAGCAGCTCGAGCTTCCGTTCCTGCTCGGCCGTGATCTCACCATCCGCCGCAGCACGGATCAGACCACCGATCGACAGGTCGTCCGCGCCGAATCCGTTCTGTCCGCTGCCCGCGTCGGTCATGGCTCTGCTTCGCTCCAAATCCTGGCTCGTCAGTCGTTTATGCGTGTCTGCCGGCGACCCGCGTCCCCGGTACCAACGGGGAACCCCGCCCCGCTCTTCCGGCATCGGCGTTGTTTCGACGGTTTTTTCTTCCGCCGACCGAACTCATTCGAACGGCCACATCAATGTTAGTTTTCACTAATCGAAATCCCGAGCTCGTCCATCGCCCCGGGCTGCTCGGCCAGATGCTCCGCCACCAGCTTCCGGGCCCGGTGCAGCCGGCTCATCACGGTCCCGATCGGCACGCCCAGCACCTCCGCGATCTCGCGGTACTTCAGCCCCTGCACGCCCCACATCAGCAGCACCTGCCGGTAATCGTCTTTGAGGTCGTCGATCGCGCTCCGCAGTCGATCGTCGACGTGTTCCCAGTCGAAGCTCGCCCCGTCCCAGGCGGGCGGCGGCTCATCGGGCATGGGCTCGCTCGACGCGTCGGAGTGGAACTCGCCGACCGCCGTGGGTGCACGGTTCTCACGCTTGATCGTCGAGTAAAAGGTGTTGTGAGCGATCGCGAAGAGCCACGGCCGCATGCCCCCGCCCTTCGCCTCGAACCCGTGCTTCGCCGCCGATCGCAGCGCCCGCAGATAGACGTCCTGCACGAGGTCTTGGGCCCGCTGCTCGTTGCGGGTCAGGTGGAAGGCGATGCGGTACACCGCATCGAGGTGCTCGAGCGCCTCGGCCTCGAACTCGTCACGCGTCATCCCGGCCGCCCTCCGTCTGCCGGCTCCGCTCGCCGGACCGCCAAGCCTATACCATCCGCCCGTGAGTACCTACCAGAGCACCTATTACGTCACCACGCCCATCTACTACGTCAACGACCGGCCGCACGTCGGGCACTGCTACACGACCCTGCTCGCCGACGTCGCCGCCCGCTTCGCCAGGCTCCGCTCGGGCGACCCCGGCTCGGTCTTCTTCCTGACCGGTACGGACGAGCACGCCGAGAAGGTCGTCGAGTCCGCCGCGAACAACGGCATGTCACCCCAGCAGTGGGCCGACCGCAACGCCGACGAATTCCGGTCCGCCTTCTCCAAGATGGGCTTCACCAACGACGACTTCGTCCGCACCACCGAGGACCGCCACACGACCAGGGCCTCCGCGTACATCAAGCAGCTGCTCGACCAGGGCGACATCGAGCTCGGCGACTACGAGGGCTGGTGGGACGCGAGCCAGGAGGAATACGTTCCCGAAAACGTCGCCCGCGAGCACGACTACAAGAGCCCCGTCACCGGCCGCGAGCTCGAGAAGCGCACCGAGCAGAACTACTTCTTCCGGCTCGACAAGCACGAGGCGTGGCTCGCCGAGCAGATCGAGTCGGACCGGATCCGCGTCGCGCCGGCCGCGCGCAAAAACGAGGTCCTCGGCAGGATCCGCGGCGGGCTGCAGAAGGTCCCGGTCTCGCGCAAGATCAAAGACGACGACGCGGCCGACTGGGGCATCCGCATGCCGGGCGACGACGCGCACCGCGTCTACGTCTGGATCGAAGCGCTCTGCAACTACCTGACCGTGGTCGATACCGACGATCGGCAGCAATTCTGGCCCGCGACCGTGCACGTCATGGCGAAGGACATTCTGTGGTTCCACGCCGTCATCTGGCCGGCGATGCTGCGCGCCCTCGGCCGGCCCAGCCCCAAGACGATCTACGCCCACGCGTACTGGATCCGCGAGGGCCGGAAGATGTCCAAGAGCCTCGGCAACTTCATCGAGATCGAGACGCTGCTCGCCTACGCCGACGCGTACTCGCTCGACGCCGTCCGCTGGTACCTGGTCACCCAGGGGCCGCTCGGGGCGAACGACGCCGACTTCGTGCACGACCGGTTCGTCGAGGTGTACAACAACGACCTGGCCAACGGCTTCGGCAACTCCGCCTCGCGCGTCGGAAACATGATCGATAAGTACTTCGAAGGCGTGCTCACCCGCGAGTGCAACGGAGAGTTCGGCTTCCCAAGCGGCAAGGCGCTGCAGACCGCGCTCGCGGCCCGCGAAGCGGCCGGCAAGCCCGTCGACGATCCCTCGCGAACGTTCCACTTCCCCGAGCTCTGCAAGGCCGCTGTCGACAATGCTTCCGCCGCCATGGACCGCTTCGAGCTGGATGCCGCCGCGAGCGAGGGCCTGGGTCTGGTGCGCGCGGTCGATGACTTCATCAGCTACGCCGCGCCGTTTACGCTCGCGAAGCAGCTCGACGACCACAAGCACGGCACGCTCGCCCTCGCCACCATGCTCTACGCCTGCGCGGAGACGCTCCGGGTCGCCTCCGTGCTGCTCGCGCCCGTGCTGCCGGACAAGACCGCCGAGCTGTGGCAGCGGTGGGGGTGCGCGCCGCCCGAGGGCGTGCCGCTCTCCGAGATCGCGGCCTATCAAGGCGAGCACGCGCTCCGCAAGGGCGACGCCATCGGCAAGGGCGACGCCCTGTTCATGCGGGCCGACCCCAAAGCCGAGCCGCCGGCCGCATGAGCAGACCAGCTGCAGATCCGACGCTCGACCTCAGCCGATACGAGCTGGTCATCTTCGACTGTGACGGCGTCTTGGTCGACACCGAGCCCACGACCAACAGGCTCCTCGCCGAGGTGATCACCGAGGCCGGCTGGCCCGTTTCCACCGACGACTCGATCGAGCTCTTTAAGGGCACCGATCTGAACCATGTTGTGACGATGGCGGAGAAGCGTGTCGGCCGGCCCCTGCCCGATCTCTTGAGCGACTACCGCGCTCGGATGTTCGAGGCGTTTGAAGCGGGCATCGACGCGATCGACGGCGCAGCCGAGCTGCTCGATCGGCTCGATGACCTCAGCGCCGACGCCGCCGGCCCGAGGCGGTGCGTCGCGTCCAACGGGCCCCACAACAAGATGCAGGCCTCGCTCCGATCCGCCGGCCTGCACGACCGATTCGAAGACGCCGGCGTCGATCGCATTTTCAGCGCGTACGACATCGGGCGGTGGAAGCCCGAGCCCGATCTCTTCCTGCACGCGGCGGAGCAGATGAACGCGAGCCCCAAGGCAAGCCTCGTGATCGAAGACTCGGTCTCGGGCGTGCACGCGGCGCGTGCTGCCGGCATGCACGTGGTGGCGCTTGCCGGGCTGACCAGCGAGCGAGCGCTGGGCGAAGCCGGGGCGACAAGCGTTATTCGGACGCTGCGGTCGTTGGTCCGAGCGACCGGCGGATCACCGCTGTAAAGTGTCTTCCCGCTGGGCCCGTCGACGGAGCGCACGCATCCGACTCGGACCCACGCGAGAAGTCCATCCTGTTCACGACAAAAGGACAGATCTATGCCCCACGTGATCGGCGAGCCATGCATCAAGACCAAAGACACGGCCTGCGTCGAGGTCTGCCCCGTTGACTGCATCCATCCGACCAAGGATGAGGAGCCGTTTGAGAGCGAGGACCAGCTCTACATCGATCCGGATACGTGTATCGATTGCGGCCTGTGCGTGGATGAGTGCCCGGTCAGCGCGATCTACCCCGAGGACGATCTGCCCGAGGAGTGGAGCCGATTCGTCCAGCTCAACGTGGAGTACTACGAGCGTCAGGGCTGAGGCTGTCTGTTCTCCGCCCCGTTCTAGCTTCCACGCACACTGGCTTTCACACAAACCGGCCCTGCATATCCGTCTTCTGCCCGCTGTTGCCGGCTTTGACTTGAGCCAACGCGTCGCTCGGCCGATCCGCCGACGCTCGCTGAACCCGTCCACCCCTCGACGACGAACAAATCACTATGTCAGAAGCGACGACCCATTCCGCTGAAGAACGTTCCTTCGCCGCGACGCTGCTCCGTCACGGCAGCCGCGTCATCGCCTCGCAGGCGGCCGAGACGCTGCTCGAGCGGGCGCCGGACGCGGGCAAGCTGTTCGGCCGCAAGGCCTTCCGCGGCTGGCACGACAACCTGAGCCAGCGCATCAGCGAGCTCGCAGCCGCCGTCGAGATGGGCTCGCCCGAGATCTTCGTGCGCGACGTGACCTGGTCGACCGCCGCGTTCGCTGCGCGGGACATCCCGTCCGACGCGGTGACGCACAGCCTCGAGAGCCTGCTCGCCGCCGCCCGGGCCGACCTGCCCGACGACTGCGTCGCGATGATCGAGCCCGTGCTGACCGCCGGCATCGAAGCCTCGGCGGGCGAAGCGGAGCCGATGGCGCGGCTCGAGATCTCGTCACCCCGCGGCGAGCTCGCGCTCGAGTTTCTCAAGACCGTGCTCGAGGGCAAGCGTCAGCTCGCGACCAAGATGCTGGTCGACGTCGTCCGCGGCGGAGCCGACCTCAGCGAGATCTACGAGCAGGTCCTGCTGCCCGTCGAGTCGGAGATCGGCACGATGTGGCACCTCGGCGAGGTGAGCATCCCCGAAGAGCACGCGGCGACCGAGGCGATCCGCGGTGCGATGGCCGTGCTGAGCCACGACGCATATGCGAACTCGAGCCCCGAACCGAAGCCCGGCGCGGTGCTGGTCGGCGCGGTCGAGGGCGATCAGCACGATATCGGCGTCCGCGCTGTGGCCGACATCATCGAGGTCGCGGGCTACACGGCGGTCTACCTCGGCGCGAACGTGCCGACGCGCGACCTCGTGAGAGCCTGCGAGAGTTACGAGGTCACGGCCGTGCTGCTGAGCGCAGCGATGGGCGTGCACCTGCCGGCGATCCAGGAAGCGATCGCGGCCGTGCGGGGTGCAAGCGGGATCCGCGTGATCGTTGGCGGCGGCGCGTTCACGCCCGATCCGTCGCTCGCTGAGCAGATCGGCGCCGACGGCTACGCCGCGGACACCGCGGAAGCCGTCCGCCTGCTCAATGAGTCGGCGAAGTAGGCGTCAGTCGACCGATTAAATCAATTCGAATTATTCGGCCCGCTCGACCGCATCCGCTTGTATCAGCGTGCCCGGCGGCGTACCGATGCGGCGCACGCTGCGACGCCCACGAACGCGATCGATCCGGGCGCCGGCACCGGCGCGATCTCCACCGACCAATCGACATTCACGAACGAGTCAGCGTTGAGCACCGGCGCGTCGGTGAGCGCGTCGGATGTCACGCGGAGCTGCAGCTCGAAGAACGACACGTTGACGTTCTCGTACAGCATCTGAAACGAGCCGTCTTCCTCGTTGCCGGGAAACACGATGCCGCGATCAGAGAACTCGTCTGAGAACGTGTTCCACGACACGCGGCTGTTACCGAAGCCGGACAGCGACGTATCGACGTCGATCGTCACGAGCACATCGGCGAGCACATCGAGCGGCTCGGCCACGACCTGCAATTCCTGGAATGCTCGCGATGAGGGCGACTCGCTCGGCTCTTCCTGGAACTGCGTCAGCGCGGATGACCTCGCCTCGAGCCTTCCCGACAGCCGGTCGTGTGTTGATCTGATTTCAGCGTCGAACATCGACGACGTTCGGGAGAGCGAGCTATCGAGCCGGTCGAACGATGACCATTCCCAATCGCCGAGCGCGGGCACGGCCGAGGCGGTGCCGAAGTCGTTGCTCTGCACGATGGGCGACGCGACCGATCCGATGCGGAACTCGCGCGTGCCGTTGACCTGCACCGAGTAGCCGCCGAGCGGCCCCTCGCCCAGGCCCGTGCCTCCGCCGGCCCCGCCCTGCAAGGCCGCGGCCTGCCAGGCCACTCCCGATGCGCACACCGATAGCGCTGCGACTTTGATCGCTTGCATCATGACATCCCCGCTTGGGGCGCCCCGCGATACCGCGCAGCGCCGATGGTCCCACGAGATGGAACCGAGAGCCGGAAGTGCTCCGGCCCGGTCACCATGCCCGCGGATAGCGGACGTGCCAGCGTTTCATGATCGAAATCGGTCGCGTCAGGCGGATTTGCGTCGCTTGTGCGTCACGCCGTCGCGGTCGCGCACGCTGCTCGCGGCGTCTGGCTTTTCCTGCCAGTCCGGCACCGACGGCAGGTTGAGCTCGCTCGGCTGCACCTTGCGGTAGCCCAGCAGGCGGATGACCTCGAGCACGTCGGTCCAGTTCGGGTAGCTCTTGCCGTTGACCTGCTTGAAGGTCTCGATCGCCCGCAAGAACAGGAACTGCTCCGAGCTCATCTCGCCCTCTTCGGCGGCCTTGACAAAGTCCGTCAGGCGACGACCCGGTCCTCGCCGACGCTCGAGCCCCGTCGGGCTTGAGCCGACGACGTTCTTCCGGCGGTCCTCCCCCGGCTGCCGCTGCTCGCTCTCGGCGATCCGCGGCGCATCGGGCGTCTCGTCGTCAAGGCCTAAGAGGTCTTCGAGCCGATCGGCCAGCAGCGAAGGGTCGGTCAGGTCGTAGTCGCCCGAGTTAAACCCCTCCGCATCGGGCGAGCGGTCGAAACCTCGAATTCATCCCGGCGGCTGCTGAACGGCTTGTTGCTCACAACGACGACCCCCCACACGCTCCGCCCGGCGAAGCTCGGGCAGGCCCACGGGCGGCCGAACGGACGGACGCCCTAGATCTCGTCGTCTTCGTCGTCCTCGTCGGCGTCGTCGCTCTCGTCCTCGTCATCGAAATCGTCGTCGAGATCATCCTCGTCGTCGTCATCGTCGTCGTAGAAGTAATCCTCGTCCTCGTCGTCGTCGTAATCGGACGCTTCTGGAGATGCATGCGCGGCGTGCGGAGCAGCGGCTGCCCATTCCGGGGGGGGCACCAGGAGGCTCGCGGACGCGGCGCTGCCCAGCACACCATCATGCGAGCCCGTAGGGATCAACGCCTGCCGGCCGGCGTGCGGTGCGGCGGCGTGCGGTGCGGGATGCAGCAGATCGAGAACGCTCATCGTGGTCTCCTCGTCGGACGCGCTTCGACGCGCGGTAGACTACCACCAACTCCGCCCGCGTCAACCATCGGCCACGCGCGGCCGATCGCGCCACCCGCGTCCAGCCCCACCCCGATCCTGCCGACATCCCTTCACAACGCATGCCACTCGACGAACCGACAGCACCCGACGCGGCCAGGCCGTCGCAATCAAGCGACCCGCCGGCACCCGCCGAAGAGGCCGAGCAGGCCGAGCCCGGCGGTGCGGCGAGCCATGCCGAGCCCTTCGACCGCCGGCGGGGCTTCGTGCCCGTCGCGGGGGTGCTCGCCCTGCTGATGCCCGGGCTGGGTCACCTGTACCTGGGGCTTCGCCCGCGTGGGGCACGCATCGCCGGCGGCGTGCTGGGGCTGTTCGCCCTCGGGCTCGTCGTCGGCGGGCTCGATGTTGTCGATGCCGACCAGGACCCGTGGTGGTACGCGGGCCAGGCCGCCGTCGGCCCCCCGGCATGGGCGGCGAACTACGCGCACCAGACGTGGTACAAGTATCCCGCTCGCGACATGCCCAACGGCCGACGCAAGCCAGAGCCGGGCGAGGTCGTGACCAGCACCGGGCAGATCGAGTTCGGCGGCGACACCGCCGAGCCGCCCGCGATGACCAAGAGCGTCGGACGGGTCAACGAGATCGGTTCGCTCGCGTGCGCCCTCGCCGGCATGATGAACCTGATCGCGATCATCGACGCGGCGTTCCCGCCCCTGCGACGCCGGCGCGAGGGGGCGAGGCTGTGATCGCGCTCGCCTACAGGCCCGTGCTCGACCCGCTGCCGCTGCACGGCTGGGAGTGGGCGGTGCTCCCGGTCATCGCCTTTCTCATGGCGATGGCGTACAAGGCCGTACGCACCGAGCGGCTCGCCCGCTACTGGCGCGACACGCTCATCATGGCAGCGATCATGACCGCCGCTATGGCCATCCTGTCCGCCGCGAGCTGGGTCGTGATCGAGGTCATGTACGCGTTGCGGCCCTGACCCATCCCGACACGATCACCGCTAGCCCCCCGTGTACTTCGATCGCGTCGCGGTGTAGGGCTCGTCGAGGTTGACGATCAGGTATCGCAGCGCATCGGCGGCGTGGTCCGGCCCGTCCTTCACCGGGTCGGTCGATTCGGGCCTGTCCTCCGGATAGTGGTACCGCTCGAGCGCATCGATCAGGGTCTGGCACCGCCGATGGATGAAAAGCGTCGGCTCGCCGCTCGCCGGAGCGAGCCGCTGCGTGACGAGCTGCACGCCGTGACGAATCAGGCTCCGGCGGCTCTTGATCCGCAGCCCGAGCGACTTGAGCACTGCGATGTCCGTCGCGCCCGTCTGCCCGCTGCGCTGATGCCCCGCGGGGTCGACGCCCACCCACGCCGGCTCGGGCCAGGGCGAATCGATGATCGATCGGCCGTGCTCGGCGACGACGACTTCCCGCCGCGACCGCTCGTCGACGATGTGCAGCACGCCCCGCTCGTCGACGCAGCCGAACAGGATCACCGTCGGGGCTCGGTAGCCGAAGTCCATCCCGCAGACCCAGCGCCAGGTCGGCTCGGGCTCGATGCGATCGACCACGTGCCGATCGATGTCGAACTCGGGATAGACCGCGTCGGTCCGCCTGGGCCGCAGGCAGAGCATCTCCGACTCCCAGACCGGCAGCGCGACCCGGCGCTTCATGGTCAGCGCATCGTCGATCGATATGTGCCCGAGCTCGGTCTCGGGCGTCTGTTTTGCGCGCCCGCCGCACTCGGGCCAGAGCGCGCACCTGTGGCAGGATCGCTCCTCGTCGCACCGATCGAGCACATCGACCACGCCCCACTTGAACAGCTCCCGCCGGCCCTCCTCGGTCTGGCGGACCAGCTCCGCCATCATGCCGAAGGGCTTGTGCATGGTCGAGAGGCACTCGACCGCCCCCCGCACCGGCACGCCGCCGCAGACCTTCGACCGTGTCACGAGCTGCGCAGCCTCCCAGATGGCTGGCGAGAACAGGTCGACCTCGTCGCACCGCAGCACCTGCACGCGCGTGCCCCGGACCGATGCCTGGCTCGCCGCAAGCAGCTCGACGCCCGACCCGTTGGTCAGGCGCAGCCGCTTGTCGGTCATCCGCCCATCGATGAGCGGGGCGAGGCGTTCGCGCTCAAAGATCGCCCGCAGGTGGGCGTGCATCCGGCCCGCCTGCTCGAGGCTGCCCGCGAGCACCCGCACCTCGATCCCGGGCTTGAAGACCACGTCGAGCGCCGTCGCGACAGCGCCGAGGAACGTCTTGCCGCCGCCTCGGTTCGCCCACACGACCGAGTCGGGCGGCACGCCTTCGGGCCGAAAGAACGAATGCGAGAGATACGCGAACGGCGCGCGATGGCCATCGAGCGCCGCCCGGCGCGGCACCGTGAGACCGAGTTCAGATAAGAGCCACCCGTGCAGCTCGTCATCGTTTCGAGGCGTATTTCCAAGAGTGTCCATGCCCGTCCGGTTCCCATGCCGGGTCGACTGCCGCGCGCGGCGAAACCCCTCGGCCGACCGCCGGCCGAGGGTGGGGGGCACAAATCAGGGAGCAGGGAGAACAAGAATGGGGGGCGCACACACGGGGTGAAACACGACTCGAAGTGCCTTCCCGCTCACGCGAGATCGCCGGGCGTTAGCCAAGCGAGCCGTGCGCGTACGCGATGGGCGGCGCGAGCAGCGCACCCGCTGCGAGCGATGCGAGGATCTCGATGGGCCCGTCGGCATGCCGACGCGTCGAGGCGCTCTGCCGCGCCCACCGACGCAGCGGCGTCTCGAACGAACGAGGCCCGTCGGGCTCCAGCAAGCGAGCGGCCGCAGCCTGCGGAGTCGACACGCCGACCGCCCTGGCGAGCGAGAGATCCCGCTTCGGCGTCGACGCGCCGATCTTTCGCATGCCGGCGCGCTCGAAGAAGGGGCAGGTATCCCCAAGCGCGCTGATCGCTTCGGTGCACCGCGTGTCCGCGTCGCTCAGATACGAGGCGACGAGCACCGTGCCCACGCGAAGCCCGCGGAACCGGGGCTCGACGATCACGCGGCTGATGGTGCGAAGCTGGGCGTTTACGGCCGCCGCGTCGCGCTTGCGGTCGCCCGATGCGAACCGTGCTCCCCACGCGAGCCTGCGCCACGCGCCGTTCAGCGTCGGCATGCTCACGACGAGCACGCCCGCGAGCAGACCCGATCGCGGATCGGTCGCGCGGAGCACCCGCGCGATCGTGGCCGGCCTGCCCGCTCGGTAGTGCAGGGGTGCGAGCGCGTCGTAGTCCGCGAGCGTCCCTTGTTCGATCACGATGCCGGTCTCGCCTGCCGCGCGCTCGTCACGCCACGCCGCTACGCCCGCCGGCAGCACCTGCCGCACCATGGCTTCCCCTCCGTTTGAACACGATCTCGGGCGGGGATGTGAGCGAGACGACGGCCACGATCTGCGGATCGAGGTGCGGGGCGATGTCGTCATGGGCGGTGGCGCAGACGAGGCGTGCACGCGTCGGCAGGGCTCGCCGCACGCACCGGCAGAGGGATCGGGCTGTCAGGCGGTCGAGCGTGCTTGCGAATTCATCACAGATGATGTCAGACCCTGGGCCCGCGGCGAAGATCGCCCGCGCGAGCGACAGGCGGGCCCGCTCGCCCTCGGAAAGCAGCCCCGCTGGCGTGATGAGCCGGCGCGCTTCCCCGAGGCCGACGGCGGCGAGCGTCGCGAGCGCCGCATCGAGATCTCCGCGGAGCATCGAAACGGGCGAGCGTCGCGTCCGAGGTGCGATCGGTCGTGCAACCGATGCAGATGTGCGGCCGATGAGCGCACGCAGCAGGAGCGATTTGCCCCCGCCGCTGGGCCCGGTGATCAGCGCGATGCCGCCCGGCGAGAGCGCGTCGTCGATCAGCTTTGCCGCGTCGTCCGCCCACTCGAGCGGCCCGGCGGGCGGGCCGTCGCTGGCGAAGACGGGAAGCCCGAAGCGCGCCCGGACGCGCGCTTCCCGCATGCTCGTTCGCCGGGGCGGTTCGTATCGGAACCGGTCCTCGTGGTGCCTGGTCGTGTCGCAGCGGCTTTGCGCGGCGCTCGATTGGTTATGCGGTCGCGGCATGGCCTGCCTCGGCTTCGAAAAGCGCTTCGATCGCGTCGCGGTGCCGCCGAACGCAGTAGAGCGAGAGGCCGAGCTCGCGGGCGGTCTCGCGCAGGCCGTTGCCGTGGATGTACACGCTCTGCGCGACGCGCCGCCGCGTCGGGCGCCATCGTTCGCTCCGCGCGAGCACGAAATCGAACCGCGGGTCGAGCAGCCTGCGGGTGATGCCGCGCACCTCTCGGCGGACGGTCCGCGCGTCGCGCCCGAGCTCGGCTGCGATCTGCGAGCACGCCCGGCCGGCGTCGAACAAATCATGGATCAGCCGCCGTTCGGGCGCCTTGAGCACCTCGGCCCGGCGGGTCAGGTGGTCAGCTTGCAAGCGAGACCGGCGACGCCGAAGGTCCATGTCTGCCGATTCCGCGAGATGTGTCGAGCGGACGATCATGAAAAACTCCTGAAAACTGTGGACAATGGACTTGAAATAACCCGAATCTGTGTTCACAATGCAGTGAACACATGACTGATATTCTTTCATTGTAGAACACTTTGCAAGGCACTTGTATGGTGAAACACTCAAACAGCGCACAACAGTGGTCGCTCGGTGTCGAGTCGCGCCACGCGGAGCTGTCGGGGGCCCTCACCATCGATCCCAGCGAGCCCATCTGCCTGGGTGCACTCATCCGCGACCGTCGGCTCGGTCTCGGGTTGACGCTCGGCTCGCTGGCCGATCGGGCGGGCGTTGCCAAGGGCTATCTTTCCCAGATTGAAACGGGCGTCCGCGAGAAGCCGCCGAGCGACGACGTGATCAGGCGGATCGAGGGCGTGCTCTCGTTTGCGCCGGGCGAGCTCGTGCAGGTCGCCGCGTGGCACCGGGTGCCTTCCGATGTGCGGAGCGAGTTTGTCGAGAACCGCCGCGCCGCCCGTCGGCTGCGGCAGATCGTCAGCTCCCGCGAGACCGACCTCGACAAGCTCCACGCGTCCGGCGAGCTGCGCAGGCTTGTCGATCGGATCGACCCATCGGGAGCCGGGGCTCAGGGCGGCGGTACCGCAGGATCGATCACGCCTGTTCGGCTGCCGTACGAGGTCCCCCTCATCAACAACGTGCCGGCGGGCCAGCCCACCGAGTTCACGGATCTCGGCTACCCGGCCCGCGTGGCCGACGACTACATCCGCGTCCCCGACCTGTCTGACCCGGATGCGTTCGCCGCCCGCGTCGTCGGCGACAGCATGTTCCCGGATTACAAGGAGGGCGACGTGGTGGTGTTCAGCCCCGCCACGCCGGTCCGCAGCGGCGTCGACTGCTTCGCGAGGCTCGAGCCCGACCATGCCACGACGTTTAAGCGTGTGTTTTTCGAGACCGACGACGAGGGCGCGGAGCTGATCAGGCTTCAGCCGCTCAATAGCTCGTACCCGCCGCAGGTCGTCCCGCGTGACCGCGTGGCTGGGCTGTACCGGGCGGTGACGGTGATGCGGGCGCTCGACGCGGGCTGAGGCCCATTCCGAGAGCCGACCACTTGGGCCGACATGCAGGCCGAACCAACCTCTCTTGGTTCAGCCTCGAACCGGCGGACCGGGCGGTGCGGATTAAACCGGAGAGAGAATCCTGGAGCGAGAAACCGGCTGGGACGAGCCGGCCCGCTCCTGATATGCTTCGCGTGCGTGCGGGGGGTCTCGGGAGGCCGGGGCGGCACCCCACGCTTGGCTCGGCCGGCCGCACGGATGGTGGGCCCTGGGCGTCGGCGGATCGATCCGTCGCGCCGCAGCGGGGCGTGTCGGAGCCTCAACGACATCGCGTCGGATCGTCCGCGGACGCGGCGACGCCGGTGCGCCGAAGATCGACACCGGATCCGACCCACGGGTCGCAGGACGCTTGGAGCCTGCGCCGCACTCGAAGATCGCAGACGTACGCAGACCGCAACGAGGACCGACGCCATGGCCAAGATGTTCTACTCGCTCGAGGAAGCCGCCGGCCGGCTCAGCAAGACCGCCGACGAGGTCCGCTCGATGATCGAGTCGGGCGAGCTGCAGGAGTTCCGCTCGGGCGACGAGCTCGTTGTGAAGCGCGAGCAGATCGACCTGCTCGTCGGCGATGACGGCAGCGACGAGTCGGTCGCCAACGAGATCCTCGGCTCCGAGCAGTCCGCGCTCGGCGCGGCGGCCCCGATCGATGACAACGACGAATCGCTGGGCGTCATCGGCCTGTCGGATTCGGTCGTCGATGACGACGGGCCCATCGTCGGGACCGACGCCGACAACGACGACAGCCTCGTCATCGGGCTCGAAGACAGCGCGATGGAGCCCCTGACCGACGACGCGTCGGTCGCCGGGGGCAGCATCGGGCTCAGCGAATCGCAGGTCGACAACATCAGCCTCGACGGCGGCACGACCGCGGGCTCATCGGCGGGCGGCGGCTCCGGCGGCAACCCCGACGGCGTCGGATCGCTCACGGAGCAGAGCGGTGGCGCGTCGGACATCATCAGCCTCGCCAGCGAGTCGGGCTCGCATGCCGCCATGGACTTCGACGTGCCCGATGCCAAAGAGCAGACGGGCATCAGCATCTTCGATGACAGCCTCGAAGACGGCGACGATGCCGCGGCGACGATCGTCACCGATGCCACGGCACCCGACATGACCACCCCCGACTTCGACGCTGGCGCGTCGGGCTCGGGCCTGCTCGACCTGACGCGCGAGGGCGACGACACCTCGCTCGGTGTCGATCTGCTCGACGACGGGCTCGGAGCAAGCAACGCGGGCCTTGCAGGGGCTGCGGAGATCAGCGAAGAGGGAGCGCTCTTTGAGACGCCGACCGAAGCCGACACGGACATCGCGAGCGCCTCGCCCGTGGCGGCGTTCCAAGAGCCGTACGACGGCGGCGGCTCGGGTCTGGTCGGGGGGCTCGCGTTCGGCGTCGCCGTCGCGATGCTCTTTACGGGCGCGATGAGCGTGCTCTGGCTGATGGGCGGCTCGGGCGCTCAGCTTTTCGAGCAGTTCGGTGCCATCCCGTGGTACGGCCCCGTCGCGGGCATCGCCGGCATCACGCTGCTGGTGACGATCATCGCTTGGGTGCTGGGCCGCCGGGGCTAATGCTCGCTGCGGGTTACCGCGGCGGCTGATCGTGGCAGGTCGGCAGTTGTCGCACTAGCGGTCGAGCGCGGGCCTCGCGTACCGGCCGCCCTGCACGCCGAGCCTTGCGAGCAGCGCCGTTCTGGCGTAAAGCAGCTTGGTCTCGCCTTCGCTGTCTTCGCGGAGCGTTGCGGAGAGAAGCGACTCGTGGCCTTCGTACGCGTCGACGTGCGTGAACCCATCGGCATCGATGGCGTCGATCCTCACGCCCTGCAGCTCGATCGGGTGCACCTGATCGGAGGCATCGTCCCGCAGCTCGGCCGAGCATGATCGCCCGGCGACGGTGATCGACAGCACCGCGTCGGCGGCGCGTCTCGTGGCTGGAAGGTCGAGGTCCGGCCGGGCACGCCGGACCGCCTCGCGGTCGATCGACCACGACACCGCGATCGTCCGCTCGACGCCCGCCATCGCGGCGGCGCCCTGTCCTCGCATCGTGCTCATGGCAGCCTCCCCAGAAGCTTGGCGGCGGCCTCGAGCCCGCTGCCCGTCGGGCCCGCAAAGCGCTGGCCGAGCCGTTCGACCGTCTTGAAGAACGTCAGCATCTCCTCGATGCGCCGCTGGTGTTCGATCGCTGCCTGCTGGTCGTCGCCCGCTTCGTCGTCGGGCACGGGCGACCGGTCGCGGATGTCGAACAGCGAGGCGAGCAGCGGCTCGACCTCGCGCTTCATCCGCTCGCGAACGATCGCCCGGAACATGCTCCAGACGTCCTGGTCGGCCTCGAAGTATTCCTTGCGGTCGCCCCGCTTGTGCGTCCGCGAGAGGATGCCCCAGTCGAGCAGCGCGCGGATCGACATCGACGCGTTGCCCCGCGAAATCCGCAGGCGATCCATGATCTCGTCGGTGTTGAGCGCGTCGCCGGTGATGTAGAGGAGCGCGTGCACCTCGGCCATGGTCCGGCTGATGCCCCAGGCGCCAGCCATCTGGCCCCACGACGAGATGAACCGGTCCTGTGCTTCCTGGATCGGGCTCGCGTCGGCGTGCTGCTCAGATGGTCGTGATTCAATCGACATCGTTGTAAGTATCGATAGTACAACCGCCTGAAACAAGCAGGTGTTTCAGAAATCACTGAAATTCAGCGACTCAGTGAACGCTCAGGGCCGGTTGTTCGCTTGGGAGCGTGTTAATACAAGAGATCGATCAGTCCGCAAATGCCGAGAGCCACGCTCGCGATGCCGTTGAAGGTAAAGAAGACCATCGGGATGCCGTCGCGTCCCCGTCGCGCGAGCACGGCGTGCTCGGTGAGCAGCAGCAGGCCGACGATGCCGACACCCGCGATGAACGCCGCGCCGAATCGCGGCTCCGCGGGCAGCGCGACGACGAGCGAGGCGGCGGCCGCGATGTGCAGGGCTCGGCTTGTCCAGACAGCGCCGCGCCAGCCGAGCTTGGCGGGCACGGACCGCAGGCCGCGCTCGACGTCGAACTCCATGTCCTGCAGCGCGTAGATGACGTCGAACCCGGCGACCCAGAGCAGCACGAACCCCGCGAGCCAGTAGAGCGCGGGCGTGTCGCCGAGCGCCTCGGGCCGGACCGCCAGCGCCGCGGCGAGCGGGCTGATCGCCAGGGCAGCGCCGAGGAAGACGTGGCACAGCGCCGTGAATCGTTTCGTGTAGCTGTAGAGCGCGATGAACCCGAGGACGGGCACGCAGAGCATCGCGGGCCAGGGGTTGCCGAGCAGCGGCCAGAAGAGCGCAGCCGCGGTGCAGAAGAGGGCGCCGTTGACCGCCGCGATGCGCCAGCCTTCGCCTACGCCGAGCCGGCCCGACGCGACCGCCCGGCCCGCGGTGCGCGGGTTGTCGGCGTCGAACCCAGCGTCGGCGAGCCGATTGACGAGCATCGCCCATGTCCGGGCGAAGACCATGCAGACCACGATGAGCGAGACCGCGATCGCGATGCGGGCTGCGGTTGTTTCGGGTGCAAACGCCATCGCCCCGCCGAGGATCGCGAAGGGCATCGCGAAGACCGAGTGGGCGAGCTTGATGTCGCCGAGGGCTGCGGCGATCGGGTTCGGGTGTTCGTTGGCGGCCGCGGCGTGGGTCATCGCGGCAACGGTACGCGTCAGCAGCCGGCGCCGTAGGCCCGCAGGAAGGCGTGGAAGTCGGCGGGGGTGACCTGTCCGTCGCCGTTGGCGTCGGCGTCGCGTCTGTCATCGGGCGAGGTTTGCTGGTAGGCGTCGAGCCAGGCCGCGAGGTCGGCGGGGGCGATGTCGCCCGAGCGGTCCTGATCGGCGATGCAGACGCCGTGGATGACGAGCTCTGCTTCGATGAGCCGGTGCGGGTCACCAGTGACAGCGTCGCTCACGCGGAGCGTCCAGGTGCCGAGCGAGGCCTCGTCCCAGTGCTTGACGGAGGTGAAGAGATGGTCGAGGTCGTCGGCGCTGATGTTGCGGGCAGCGGCCAGCGTGCTCACGGTGCCGGCGGGGCTCACGAGCTCGATCGCGATATCGCCGATGTAGGTCCCTTCGATGGTGATCTGGATCTCGGCGTGCTCGACGCGGAGCTGGGCGTCGATCGGCAGGTCGATCGAAAGGCCGGCGTTGGGATCGCCGTCTGGGATGGCGCGGTCGATGGCGATCGGCCCGGTGCCGGCGCTCACGGCGGGGCCGACGAGCTGCCAGCGTTCTGCGGCCGACACGACTTCGAACGCGTCGATGCGGCCGAAGCCGTAGTTGTCGTTGAATTGGTGTCCGGCTGCGTTGGTGCTCCAGAGAGCGTTGGTCTCATCGACGGGCAGCGCGGTGCGGACGATCAGGTGCTGCGCGTCGAGCCAGTTCGGATTCACCCAGTCGTTCGGCGGCACGAGCGCGGCTGCGCCGCTCGCCTCGGGCGCGCTCGCCCTCGCGCTCGAAGCCAACCCGAGCCTCTCGTGGCGGGACGCGCAGCACCTGATCGTCCGCACCGCGCTGCCCGTCGATGAGACCAACGCTCTCTGGAGCACCAACGCAGCCGGACACC
>JBCBNT010000015.1:0-44724 GCA_039821685.1 Planctomycetota bacterium
CGATCCGGTCGATCTTGACCGCCGCATCATCGCACCCGGGCGCGACGATCGCGAGCCATCCGAGCACTACCCAACCGACCCAATGGCACCTTCGCATGGGCATTTCTATGGATCGGCGGCCTGTCGGTTCATGCGATCTGGGACGGTCCTGTCGGTTCTTCTTCATAAATCACTGGCACGACTTGCATCCATGGTGCAGGTTGGAGGTGTTCGTGGGGTGCTGACCGGGATCGTGGCCCGGCCGGCACGGAACACATCCTGACCCGGTCCGTGGTTGCCGAGTCGTCTTTCGACGGAGCGCGCGCTTGCCGCATGTCGGCAGCGGGCGGGCAGCCCATGGTCTCTGCGCAGACATCCCGAACGCCGGCCGGCTGGGAAGCCGAGGTCGCCCGCCTTACCGAGGCGCGGCACCTGGCGGCCTGGACCGACGACGGGCCCGCCCGCGTCGCGTTCGGCGCCCGCGTCGGCGCGTTCTGGCAGGGGCAGGCCGGCGTCGAAGTCGTGCGGCTCTTCGGCGAGAACATCCGCTGCATCGATGACCTCTGCGAGCAACTCGAACGCACGATCCCGGCAGCCGGCCCGCTCCGGCGTCAGATCGGCGGCCGATCGGGCATCGCCGCACGCCTCCGAGAGCGGCCGGTGTTTCCCGGCAAATCGACGACACGCACGCGGTACATCATCTGGCACGACACCGACACCCTGATCCGCGAGGATCGGCAGCTCTTCGCCGCGGTCATCGACGCGATCTCGGGCGTCGCGGCGGAGACCGAGTTTGTCTGCGACGACGCGCTGCTGATCACCCGCGCGGTCTATCTCGGAGGCCAGGGCCTCGCGCAGCTCGCCGACGACAACGAGGGGCCGATGCGAGCGTGGCTGCACGACGGCGTCGCAGAGCCCTTCTGGCGTGTCGTCTCGGGGATCGACCGTCCGCCGATGCTCGCGACCGATCTCGACTCGGTGCTCGAAGACCCCGAAGCGCTCGCGACGGAGCTCCTGCTCGCTGACCTCGACCTCGATGGGGTGGTGGGCATGTAGCGGCACGGCGACGACAACCCGGCTTGAGGATCCTTGGCCCTGCCCCGTTCTGGCTTTGCGACACAAGTACAGTGAGCCGCAGGGAGAGAGAGCAGAATCGGAGGGGCCGAGGATCCCCGCGCCGGGCCCGTCTGTCGAGCCCCGCACGCAGAGACCCGCATGACGAAATCGCAACGCCCGCGGGCGTTCAACGGCGCGCTGTTGGCGGGCCGCGAGTTGACTGCCCGGTTCGGGCCGCGTTTGCTCCGGCACCATGCGCATCATCAGCGGCGAGTTCCGCCGACGAAAGCTGTTCAGCCCGAGCGACAAGAGCCCGGCCCGCCCGATGCCCGACGTGGTCAAGGAAGCGGTCTTCAACCTGCTGCGCGGCCACACCGAGGGCATGGCGGTGCTCGACCTGTTCGCCGGCTCCGGGGCGATCGGGCTGGAAGCCGTGAGCCGGGGCGCGTCGCGCTGCGTGCTGGTCGAGCGTGACAGGGGCACGCTCGCGGTGCTCCGCAAGAACATCGAGCACCTGGGCGTCGAGGAGCGGGCCGAGGCGGTATCGGCCGATGCGCTCGGGCCGGCGGTGGTCTCGCGCTGCCCGAGGCCCGTGCATCTGATCTTTGCGGATCCGCCGTACGCGCTTGTGCGCGATCCGAACCAGTGGGCCAGGATGACGCAGCAGCTCTCGCGGCTCATCGGCCTGCTCGACGACGACGGGTACGCCGTGCTCCGCACGCCCTGGCCCTTCCTGCACGAGCGCGACCCTGAGCGGTCGGACCGGGACACGACCGAGCGGTTCGCGGACGTGCGGCTGACGATCGAAGGCGCCGTCGGACCGGAGACGCACGCGTACGGATCGACGGCCGTGCACCTGTACATGAAAGCGCCACGCAGCCCGCTCCCGGAAACCGACGCCGGCACCGGCACCGGCGCGCCGGATCCCGCATGAGCGCGCTGCTCGAAGGGCTCAACGATCGGCAGCGTGAGGCCGCCGAGTTCGCGTCGGGCCCGCTGATCGTGCTCGCCGGCCCGGGCACGGGCAAGACCCGGGTGATCACCCGCCGCATCGCGCTCATGATCGAGCGGGGCGTGCGGCCCGACACGGTCGCCGCGATGACCTTCACCAACAAAGCCGCCGGCGAGATGCGCGACCGGCTCCGGGACCTCGTGGGCCCCGCGGGCGACGAGATCAACGCGGGTACGTTCCACAGCCTCGGGCTCAGGCTGCTCATGCGGTTCGGCGACGAGATCGGCCTGCCGACACGGCTCGACCTGATCGATTCGGCGCAGCGAAAGGACCTGCTCGAACAGGCGGCGATCGATGCCGCGGCCGGGGGCCGCATCCCGGCATCGCGGCTCGCGGCCGGCGGTCCGGCTGACGTCGCGGCTCGCGCGTGGCAGTGGATCGAAAGGCTGCGCACAAACGCGGTCTTTGCCGAAGATGCACGCGGCATGGCAGCCAGCTGGCAGGGCCTGATCGACGCGCCGCCCGAGGGCTGGGACCAGGAGCGCATCGACGCGGGGCGCGCCCGGCTCGGCGCGTTCGGCGACGCCGTGGAAATCTACGCGCGGTTCGAGTCGGAGTGCCGAAGCCGGGGGCTCGCCACGTTCGATGACTACATCCTGCTGCCGATTCGGATCCTGCGCGAGTCCGAGCGTGCAGCCGCGATCGTGCGTGACGAGACGCGGCACCTGGTCGTCGACGAGTATCAGGACGTGAACGGCGCGCAGCTCGAGCTGCTCAGGCTGCTCGCGCCGCCGTCGCCGAGCCGGGACATCTGCGTTGTGGGCGATGACGACCAGGCGATCTACGGGTTCCGCGGCTCTGACACCCGCGCGTTCGAGCACTTCGCCGAGACATGGCCCGACGCGACGACGGTCACGCTCGAAGAGAACTACCGCAGTGCACCGGGCGTGCTCGCCGGTGCGCAGCGGATTATCGAGAAGGCCGAGACACGGTTCGATGCGACGAAGCGGGTCGTTGCCAAGGGCGAGCGGGCCGATGATGATCGGCCGATCGAGGCGGTGCACGTCGACAAATCAACGCCGTGGGGCGGCGTGATCGCGCCGATGATCCTGGGCGATCGTTCTGAGAGCGGGCGGGCGTTTGAGAGCTACGCCGTGATCGCGAGCACGCACTCGAAGCTCGACGAGATCGCCGACCAGCTCGTGCTCGCGGGGGTGCCGGTCGCGCGGTCGCGCCGGCCCAGCGCGCTCGATGACGACGCGGTCATCGACCTGCTCGAATGGATCCGGCTTCTGATCGACGGGGAGGCGTACGCGGCGACTCGGCTCCTGACCCGGCCGCCGCTCGGGCTGGCGCGGACCGAGGCGGTCGGGCTCGGGCGGGAGTATCGGCGGGTCGCATCGCGTGCGCGGGCGGAGGACGCGGAGGCCCCGGGATTTGTTGCGTGGCTGCGCGATCGCGGCGATCTGCCGGACGCGGCCGAGCGATTGCTTGCCCGGCACGACGAGCTTTTAGACGCGTGCACAACCGCGCCGGCGCACGCGGCGATCGCGCGGATCATCGAGCGCACGGGTCTCGCGCACGCCGAGCTGCTCCCCGCGAGGGAGCGGGCGGCCCGGATCGGTCACCTCGTCTCTGTGCTGCGGTATGCCCGCGAGGCCGCGAGCCGGATCGCGCCGCCCGGCGATCTCGCGTCGTTCTGGGCGCACTACCAGCGGCTCGATGAGAACGAGCAGACCTTCCGCGGGAATCGCGGGATCGAAGCTGAGGCCGAGGCGGGCTTCGAGGGCGAAGGCGTGCGGCTGCTGACCGCGCACCAGAGCAAGGGGCTCGAGTTCGACACGGTCTTTGTGCCGAACATCGGCGCGCAGTCGGGCATGTTTGGTTGGTCGAGGCCGAGCGATGACCCAGAGCTTCCCGAGGAGCTCACGGGCGAGGCTCCCGCGCCGAAGCGCGACGAGCTGCGCAGGCTTTTTTACGTGGCGATGACGCGCGCGGAGCGGCGGCTGGTGCTCCTGTCGCACGCGGCCAAGAGCCGCAGCTCCGGGCTGCACATGTTTCAGGAGCTGGCGTGGCGCGGCAAGCAGCCGCTGCCGACAGACGTGCCGAGCGGGGGCGTCTTGCTGCGATCGGACGCGGGCGTGCTCCGCGATGCGGCGGAGGCGGGTGTTTCGGTCGATGCCGTTGATGCCCTCGACGCAGAGGTTGCGGGCGATCCGGATGCGGCCCGGCGGGCGATCGCCGCCGCGAGGCGCGACGCCCGGCGCGACGCGGCCGAGGCGCTCGAAGCATCGGACGACACGGGGCTGACCGCGGAGATGCTCGAAGCTCGGTCGGCGCGGCTCGCCCGGGCGGCGGCGTGGATGGGCGTGATCGCTCGGATCGAACGGGGCGATGCGCCCGAGAACCTTCCGCCGTGGCTCGTGGCCGATACCGAGATCGCCGATCGCGCTGCGCGCTTGGCATCAGCCGCGTCGGCGGCCGGCGAGGGTGAAGAAGCGGGCAGGGGCCTGAAGCCGCCGCTGCACCTGAGCTACTCGCAGATCGATGCCTACCACCGGTGCCCGGCGTGTTATTACCTGAAGCACGTGCTCGGGCTGATCGATGTGCCCTCGGATGCGCAGCTGGTCGGGACGGTCGCGCACGCGGCGCTCGAGTCGTTTTACAAGCGATGGAGCGAGGCGGACAACGAGGGGCTGCCCAAGCCGACGAAGGACGACTTGGTGCGCACGGGCCGGGAGCTCTTCTTCGAGGCGTCCGCCAGGGCCGGCGGCGTCGATCGCGGTCAGCTCATGCAGGTCGTCGCGCAGCTCGACGCGGGCTACGACGCGTTTCATGACGAGCAGGCGGAGATTGTCATGATCGAGGAAAAGGTCAGACTGGCGTATACGCGGACGGCGGACGGCGCTGCCCTCGACGACGAGCCGCACACGATCGAAGCGAAGATCGACCGCGTGGACCGCGCAGCCGACGGCGAGGGGTTCCGGATCGTCGACTACAAAACAGGCGGGGCGTGGAAGAAGCTCCTGCAGCCGACACCAAAGGACCTGCAACTCGGGATCTACAAGCTGGCACTGGCAGAGTCGCTCGGGCTCGATGCCGAGGATCTGACGGGCGAGGCGTCGTACTGGCTGCTCTCGACGCAGCAGGCCGGGACGCTGGCGCTGGAATTGATCGATCTCGACGCTGTCCGGGGGGTGATCGACCGGGCGATCGCGGGCATGCTCGCGGGCGACTTTGAGCCCAAGAAGGGCTGCGACGGGGCCTGCTCGACGTTTCTCGGCGGGGGCGGCCCGGGCTGATCCCGCAACCCGTGGCGGTTTGGATGGGTAGGCTCTGTGCCCGGCTGGCTGCGCTGCTTAATGCGTGCAAGGCACCCGACGAGTGGCGGGCGGGCGTCAGCCCTTGAGATCGAACAGAAGGACATGGAACTATGACGAAGGCTTCGCACGGGATGAAGACGAGGGGTCAGCGTTTGGCCTTTGGGCTCGCGGGCCTGATCGGTGTTGCTGGCACGGCTGGCAGCGCCGCTGCGCAGCCGCTCGAGACGCGGGACGACCTGCTCGTGGGCACGCTCGAGAACGGGCTCACTTACATGATCAAGGAGCACCAGAACCCGGCGGACCGGGCGGCGCTCTACCTGCACGTCTCGACCGGCTCGCTCAACGAAACAGAAGAGACGCGGGGCCTCGCTCACTTCCTCGAGCACATGGCCTTCAACGGCAGCGAAAACTTTGAGCCGACCGAGGTGGTCTCATATTTCGAGTCGTTGGGCCTGAGCTTCGGCCGGCACCAGAACGCGTTTACGACGTTTCATCAGACGGCGTACATCTTGAACCTGCCCGACGCGGAGCTCGAGACGATCGACAAGGCGCTGCTGTTTTTCGATGACGTGGCCGGGGGCCTGAGCCTGATCCCCGAAGAGATCGAGAGCGAGCGGGGGATCATCCAGGAGGAGCGTCGGACGAGCCTGGGCCCGCAGCAGCGGGTGCAGTACCAGCTGTTTGAGGCGATCGCGCCCGAGTCGACCTTCGGTCGGCGTCTGCCGATCGGCACGGAGGAGACGATCGACTCGGTGAATCGCGACGATTTCGCGGCGTACTACGAGACGTATTACGTGCCGAGCAACATGACGCTCATCGTGGCGGCGGACCGCGACGCGGAGAGCATCGTGCCGCTGATCGAGACGTATTTCGCCGATGAGCCGGCGGTGCCGAGGCCCGCGGACCTTGACGTGGGTGTCGAGGCGTCCTCGGGCATGCGGGCGGCGGTGTTTACGGATCCGGAGCTGACGAGCTCGCAGGTGCAGCTCATCAGCGTGCGCGAGCCGCAGCCCCCGGTGACGCGAGTCGAGCACGTGCGGCAGGGGATGGTGGAGCAGCTCGCGTCCAGCGTGTTCAACCGTCGGCTGCAGAAAAAGATCAACGAGGGCGAGCTTGAGATGCTCGGCACGTCAGCGTTCGTCGGCGATCTGTTCGGCGCGATGCGGCTCAGCTGGATCACGGCGAGCGGCAAGCCCGACACCTGGCAGACGCAGCTCGATCAGCTTTCGGTCGAGTTCCGGCGGGCGCTCCTGCACGGCTTCAGCTCGCGCGAGATCGCGGACGCACGGACCGCGGTGATCGCCGGGGCCGAGCGGTTCGCGGAGCAGGAGCCGACGCTGCCGGCGAGCGCGGTGCTCGGCGCGATCAACAACCAGGTCGCGGTGGGCAACGTCGTGCTGAGCGCCGCGCAGCAGCTGGAGCTTGCCGAGCGGCTCGTTCCGACGATCACCGATGAAGAGGTGAACGCGCGGTTTGTCGAGCTATACGACGACGAGAACGTGCTCGTGGCGCTGACCGCGCCGGAGCAGGCCGGGGTGCCGACGGAATCGGAGCTACTCGCCCTCGCGCGGGATGCGCTCTCGGCGACTCCCTCCGCCGAGATCGAGGAAGAGCGACCCGAGACGATGATGGCATCGCTGCCCGCGGCCGGCGAGATAGCGGAGATCTCGAAGCACGAGCCGACCCAGATCTGGTCGGCGTGGCTCAGCAACGGCGTGCGCGTGCACTACCGCGAGATGGACAAGCGCGAGGACAACGCGACGATCTCGATCACCGTCGCGGGCGGGCGGATCGAAGAAACGCCCGAGACGCACGGGCTGACGCAGGCGGCCTCTCTCGCGTTTAACCGGCCGGCGACGCAGGGCCTCACGAGCACGAATATCCGCGATCTGATGACCGGCAAGAAGGTCTCGGTCGGCGGCGGGCAGGCGGGGGGCGACAGGCTCTCGCTGACCGTGTCCGGCAACCCCAGCGACCTGGAGGCGGGCATGCAGCTCGCGCACCTGCTGCTCACCGAGCCGGTGATCGAGCAGGCGGTGATGGACCAGTGGAAGGAAGGCCAGCGGCAGGCGATCGAGCTCCGCAAGACCCAGCCCATCGCGCAGCTGCAAGAGATCATGCCAGCGATGATGTCGCCCGAGGGCGAGATCAGGCTCATGCCGCTGACGATGGAGCGTCTCGATGCGATCACGCTGAGCGACGCGCAGGCATGGCTCGAGTCGACGATCGACGGCGCGCCGCTGGAAGTGGCGGTCGTCGGCGACATCGACCAGGATGCGGCGATGGGCCTCGTGACGCGGTACCTCGGCTCGCTCCCGCCGCGGGAGCGGATCAGCAGCGAGACGCTCGACGAGCTGCGCAACATCGAGCGGCCTTCGGGCCCGTTCGCCGAGGCGCGGTACATCGAGACGGAGACACCGGTCGCGTTCGGGCTTGCCGGAGCGTTCGGGGCGGACGTCGAGGACGTGCGTGATACGAGGCTGCTCTCGTTCGCCACGCAGATCCTGACGACCCGCATGATCAAGGCGATCCGCGAGGAGGCGCAGCTTGTCTACTCGATCAGCGCGATCAGCCAGCCTTCGACGGTGTACGACGACATGGGAATGATCTTTGCCGCCGGGCCGACGAATCCCGGTAACGAGCAGACCCTCGCGAGCACGATCGACGGGATGTTTACCGAGTTTGCCGAGAGCGGCCCCTCGAACGAAGAGGTGGAGACCGCGCGAGGCCAGATCTTCAACAAGATCGCCGAGGACACCGAGCAGCCGGGCTGGTGGTCGGGCCGGCTGGCGGACGCGACCTACCGCGGGCGGGACTTCGACGATCTCGCGAACATCGAGGACGCGTTCGCGTCGTTCACGGGCGATGACATCCGGGAGGCGTTTGCCCGCTACTACACGGAAGAGCGCCGGATGTCTGTCGTTGTCGGGCCCAAGAGTGCCGAGCCCGCACCGAACGGATCATCCGAAGCCGATTAATATTGAACGACTGACGCACAACAAGCGCCTCTTTGAGCCCGCCCCGTGCGGGCTTTTTTGTTGCGATGGCACTACCGTCTGGGCATGAAGCAGCTCTTTGCCGTCGTGATCGCCTGTGTTGTGTCGTGGTGCGCGTGTGCGCAGTTAGCCGCCGATGAAGCGGAGCGGGTGCTCGATCAGTATTTGCTGACCGAGTACATGCGCAGCCCGGTGTGGCTCGAGAAGTACGTGGATCAGAAGATCATGGCGGGTCGGCTGCCGAGCGAGGCGCCGCGGGCCTACGCGGACTACTACCGCCGGCAGCAGCAGATCCTCGAGCGGATCGAGCGGATGGATCTGTCGTCGCTCGACGATGATCTTCGGCTCTCGGTCGAGCTCGTGCAATACAAGCTCGATCTGAGCCTGGAGGCTTCGGCGCTGCGTCGCGAGCAGATGCCGGTGACGAGCATCGGCGGGCCGCAGTACTGGCTGCCGCAGCTGCCGCGGTTCAGCAAGCTGCAGACGCCTTTGGATTACGATGAGTACCTGTCGAGGCTCGGCGAGATCCCGCGTGTGCTCGCCGAGACGGAGGCGCAGATGCGGCTCGGCATGGAGGCGGGGCGCGTGCCGCCGCGGGTGATCATCGAGCCGGCCGTGGCTCAAGCGCGGGCGCAGGTCGTGGCGAGGCCCATGCTCAGCCCGTTCTACCAGCCGTTCGCCGATCGCGTCCCGTCCGACCCGCAGGCGCGGCGGGCCTTTGCCGTGATCGAAGAAGAGGTCGTGCCAGCATACGAGCTATTCGCGGAGTTTTTGGAAAGCGAGTACCTGCCGGCCTGCCGCGAGACGGTGGGGATCAGCGAGGGCATCGATGGCATCGCCGCCTACGAGATCGCCCTCCGCGAGCACACCACGCTCGAGCTCTCCGCCGACGAGGTGCACGAGATCGGCCTCGCCGAGGTCGCCCGCATCCGCTCGGAAATGATGGAAACGATCCGGCGCACCGATTGGTTCGAGACCTGGACCGACAAGACCGGCGGGACCAGCGAGAGCGATGACGACACGATGTTCGACGCGTTTGTGACGTATCTGCGTACAGACCCGCGGTTCTATTACGAGACCGAGGAAGAACTGCTCGATGGGTACCGGGCGATTTCGAAGCTGATCGACCCGGAGATGGTCAAGCTCTTCCGCGTGCTGCCTCGCATGCCCTACGGCGTCGCGCCCATCCCGCGTTTCGCTGCCCGGTTCAGCCCCACCGCGTATTACTACTCGGGCTCGGTCGAAGAGGGCCGGCCGGGCTACTTCATGGCGAACACAAGCTCGCTCGATCAGCGGCCGACGTACGACATGATCGCGCTCACGCTGCACGAGGGCGTGCCCGGCCACCACCTGCAGAACGCCCTGCACGACGAGATGGACACCGTGCACCCGGTCCGCAACGCGATCAGCTTCACCGCCTTCGGCGAAGGCTGGGGCCTGTACGCCGAGCGGCTCGGGCTTGAGATCGGCGACGACCCGGAGTTCGGCCTGTACGCCGACCCGTACGACGATTTCGGCCGGCTCAACTTCGAGATCTGGCGGGCGATCCGGCTCGTGGTCGACTCGGGCCTGCACGCCAAGGGCTGGAGCCGCGACGAGGCCATCGGCTACATGCGGGCCAACTCCGGCGCGACCGAGACCAACATCCGCAACGAGATCGACCGCTACATCGGCTGGCCGGGCCAGGCCACGGCCTACAAGATCGGCGAGCTCAAGATCCGCGAGCTGCGCGCACACGCCGAAAGCGCACTCGGCGACGCGTTCGACGTCCGCGACTTCCACGACGAGCTGATGAGCCTGGGGAGCGTGCCGCTGCCGGTGCTCGAGTCGCACATGAGGCGGTGGGTCACCGATCGGCGTTAAGTGAACGAGCGGGAGCGGGCGTCATCCGCAGGAATCCGCCATGGCGTCGGCTCGCGAAGCTCACGAGCTCCGTTTGCCGACCACCTTGGGCTGTCCGGCGGTTCGCTACTCCAGCGCCGCGACGCCCGCGATGATCTCGGTCAGCTCGGTCGTGATCTGCGCCTGACGCACGCGGTTGTACACGCGGGTCAGGTCCTTGCGCATCTTGCCGGCGTTGTCGGTCGCGGCCTTCATCGCCACCATCCGCGCCACGTGCTCGGACACGATCGCGTCGTTGAACGCCTGGAACAGGCTCGCCTTGACCGTGCTCGGCAGCAGGTCGGCCAGCAGCTGGTCGGCGGCGGGGCTGAACTCGTACTCCAGATTCGGTCCAGACGAGTTGGGGCCCGAGGCTTCGGCGGCCTCGTCCACGGCCGGGGGCTTGAGCGGCAACAGGTTCATGATCGTGGGCACCTGCCGGCCGGCGGAGACGAAACGCATGTAGATCACGCGGACGGCTTTGACTCGGCCTGCCGTGAACTCGTCCATGTAACTCTGGGCGATGCGCTCGATGTCTTCGAACGTGGGCTCATCGCCGATGGTGAACTGGTCGTGCACCTCGATGCCGTTGAACGCGAGGAAGGCGGCGCCCTTTTTGCCGACGAGGTCGATCAGGCCTTCCTTTGCTGCGGGCACTTCTCGCAGATGCTGCTGGGCGAGGCGGAGGATCGAGCCGTTGTAGGGGCCGCAGAGGCCGCGGTCGGAGGTGATAAGCAGGGTGAGCTCTTTGGCGTCGCTGTCGAACCCGGCGTCTGGCCCGTCGATGAGCGGGTGGCTGATGTTGCCGGCGGTGGCTGCGAGCTCGGTGACGAGGTCGAAGACGCCCTCGGTGTAGGGCTTGGTGGCCGTGGCCCGGCCCTGGGCCTTGGAGAACTTGCTCGTGGCGATCATCTGCATCGTGCGGGTGATCCGCTTGATGTTGCCGATGGCCTTGATCCGCTTCTGAATGTCGCGTGTATTGGGCATAGGGCGGATCGTAGGCCGGCCTTCTGAGCGGATGCCCCGATGCCTCTACCGCAACTTGGCCCGATCCTCGTCCGCGTCGCGGCCGGAGCCTTGGCTAGCCGCCGGTGGGCTTCTGGCCGGGTTTGGCGGCGGCGGCCTGCCGATCGACGCCCGCGCCGGTGCCGCCGCGGGGCATCTGCATCGGGAACGCGAAGCTGAGTCCGACGAGTGATTTTTTCTGCGGCTCGCTGCCGCGTCGCGTGCTCGGGCTCATGACGGATGCTCTCCCTTCCAATCCCTGAAAACAGTCCCGGAAAGCAGCCCACCGGATCGGAGGCTGAGCGGGTCCCTCGAACAGGGTTGTGTGTCCGGAAGACCACCCTCGGCTTTCGGCAGCGGCGGCTTGCGATGCTGAAGCCCGAACGGCCACCCAGAATCGGTGATAGGACGCCGCACGAACCGCGCAGACAGCGGCGCCGGCTCAGACCGCACGGACCACCTCACCCAGGCCAGCCCGGGTCTGGATAGCCCGGGTCTCGATAGCCCAAATCGGGAAAGCTTGGATTAGGAGAGCTCGAGGCCGTCGTAGGCGAGCGAGACGCCTTCGGGCAGTTCCCGCTCCGTCTCCGCGTGCGGCAGGTCGTGGGCCATGTGGATGAACAGCGTTCGGCCGGGTTTGATCCGCCGCGATTGGGCGAGGGCGGCATCGAGCGTGAGGTGGGTATCGTGCGGTCGCCGGCGGAGGGCATCGAGTACCAGCGTCGACAGGCCTTCAAGCATGGGCTCGGCCGCAGCCGGTATCTCGCTGACGTCGGTGCAATAGGCGAGCGGTGCCCAGCTCGCGCGGACCGCGTCGCCCGCCGGCTCGATTCTGAAGCCGAGGATCGGCAGCCGGCCGTGCAGCAGCGGGATGGGCGTGAACCGCACCCCCCACAGCTCGACCGGCTCGCCAGGCGCGATCTCATGCGGCGTGAGGCTCGCGACGAAGGACGGCTGGACGTTCTGATCCGTATCGAAGATGTGCCGGTAGACGCGGCGGAGATGTTCAAGCGTGTGCGCATTGGCGTAGATATCGATCGGCCGCTTCATGGCGACGTTGAACCGACGGACCTCATCGAGGCCGAAGGTGTGATCGACGTGGTTGTGGGTAAACAGGATCGCGTCGAGCCGGTGCAGGCCCCGGCCTTCGTTGTGGGCGAGCACCTGCTGCCGGAGATCGGGCCCGGCATCGATGAGGACCGCCCGCGGCTGGCCCTCCGGATCGGTCCACTCGATGAGCGCCGACGCGCGGAGCCTGCGGTCCCGCGGGTCGTCGGAGGTGCACACGTCGCACCGGCAGCCGATCATGGGGATGCCGGCGCTGGTGCCCGTGCCGAGGAAGGTCAAGCGCATCGTTGGGTCAGCCCCAGCCGAGCGGCTCGGAGGCCAGGCCGTGCGCCTCGGCGACCGGGGCGTTGACGAGCCTGCCGCGGTCCGTGTTGATCGCGTCGCGGAAGCCCGGCTCGCGTGCGGCGAGCTGCTCGACGCCCTCGTCGGCGATGCTCGCGACCCAGGGCATGGTCGCGTTGGTGAGCGCCCAGGTGCTCGTGCGGGCGACCGCGCCGGGCATGTTGCCCACGCAGTAGTGCACGATGCCGTCGACCTCGTAGACCGGTTCCTGATGGGTTGTGACTCGGCTCGTCTCGGCGCAGCCGCCCTGGTCGATCGCGACGTCGACGATGACCGCGCCGGGCTTCATAAGCCCGAGGTGCTCTCTCGTGATGAGCCTTGGGGCTTTCGCGCCGGCGACGAGCACCGCGCCGATGACCAGATCGGCCCACGCGAGGTACTCGCGCACGCTCGCCGGGTCGGAGTAGATGGTGATGAGCTGCCTCGGCATGATCTCGCCGAGGTGACGCATGCGCTCGTTGTCGATGTCCATGAGCGCGATGCGGGCGCCCATGCCGTAGGCGATGGTGGCCGCGTTGGCCCCGACCACGCCGCCGCCCAGCACGAGCACGTTCGCCGGCTCGACGCCCGGCACGCCGCCGAGCAGCACGCCCCGGCCGCCGAACGGACGCTCCAGATACTTCGCGCCCTCTTGCGTTGCCATCCGCCCCGCGATCTCGCTCATCGGCGTGAGCAGCGGGAGCGTGCGGCCGCCGAAACGCCCCGGCGCGGTCAGCGTCTCGTAGGCGACGGCGATGATCTTCCGCTCCAGAGACGCGACCGTGAGCTCGCGGTCCGCCGCGAAGTGGAAGTACGTAAACACCACCTGGCCCTCACGCATCCGCGGATACTCGGGTGCCTGGGGCTCCTTCACCTTGACGATGATCTCGGACTGAGCCCAGACGTCATCCGCCGACCCGAGCACGGTCGCGCCCGCCTTGCGGTAGTCGTCATCGGGAAGGCCCGAGCCGATGCCCGCGCCGGCCTCGACGAACACCGTGTGCCCGCGGTCGACCAGCACCTCCACGCCGCTCGGCCGCATGCCAACGCGGTACTCGCTCGGTTTGATCTCTTTCGGCACGCCGATCTTCATGGCGGACCGTAGGGCCGCAGCGGCAGGTCGGCGCACGACGCAGCGGGCCGGTGTGAGCCGACCCGCTCGCCGCGTCTGATTCGGTTGGTGACCTGTCGGTCAGGCGGCCTGCTGGTTCGGGAAGCCGACGCCCCCGTTGAAACCGGTCTGGCCGAAGCCGTTCTGGTTGAAGCCGTACTGGTTGGCGAAGTTGAAGGGGAACGGGCCGTAGGGGAAGAAGCCGAAGGGGTTGAAGCCGGTGCCGGCGACGGGGAACTTCTCGCCCCCGTTTTGAATCGGGTTCTGGATGGCGGTTGGGGCGCCGCTCTGGGTGCCGGTGGTGGCGGCCTTCTCGCCGGTGTTGGTGCCGGCGTTCTGGAACTGCCCGGCGTACCAGTTGCAGCCGCTCTGGAAGCCGAACGAGCAGCCAGCATAGAACGCGTTCCAATCGAAGCCCTGGTTCGACCAGCCGCCGAAGCCGTTGTTGGAAGCGTTGGTGTACGCGTTGTTGAAGCCGTTGTTGAAGACGTTGAAGCCGGCGCCATTGTTCGTGCCGAAGCCGTTCCAGTTCTGGAAGCCGCCCGGGAAGAAGCCGTTGAAGCCGTTCCAGTTGAAGCCCTGGAAGTTGTTGGAGACGAACGGGTTGTAGCCGTTGAAGTTGGTCCCGCCGAAGGCGTTGAACGGGAACGAGCCGACGAAGCCGGCCGAGAATCCGGGCGCGTAGTGGTTAAACATGGGTGTCTCCTCTGGCATTGCGTGTTGGGTCCGCGTGTGGTTTCCGCGCCGGCCGACGGGCCGGCTGCGAGGGAGCCATCGGCAGCCGCGGGCGGCGGCTTTCGCGGCAGCGGACAATCCCGGCAAGATCAGGGCTGATGAGATCAGGCCGTATGAGATAAGGGCGGGCGAGACCGAGCCGGCTCGCGGTCCTTAGCCGACGCGCTCGGCCTTCGGAGCCCGGCTCATCAGGCCCGTGATCGCCTGCAGCGGGTCGAGCCCATCGAAGAGCACGTCGTGCACCGCCTGCGCGATGGGCATCTCGACGCGGTACTTCGCGGCGAGGGCCACGACCGCGCGGGTCGTCGCCACGCCCTCGACCACCATCGGGCTCCCGGCGATGTAGCCTTCGAGCGTGCCGCCTTTGCCCAAGGCCTCGCCGCAGGATCGGTTGCGGCCTTCGGGGCTGAAGCAGGTGGTCGCGAGGTCGCCCGCGCCGGCCACGCCGAAGAACGTGTCGTGGCTCGCGCCCATCGCGCCGCCGAGCCGGGCGATCTCCGCGAGGCCCCTCGCGAGCAGCGCGCTCTTTGCGTTGTACCCGGCGTTGAGCCCATCGAGGATGCCGGCCGCGATCGCGATGACGTTTTTGGTCGCGCCGGCGAGCTCGACGCCGATCAGGTCGTCGTTGGTGTAGATCCGGAGCCAGCTGGTTGTAAAGAGGTCTTGCAGCTCGCGGGCGAACGTGCCGTCGTCGGTTGCCGGATCGCTCGCAGCGATCATCGTCGCGGGCATGCAGCGGGCCAGCTCGGCGGCGATGGTCGGGCCGCTGAGCACGCCGAGCGGGCGGGCGGCCGAATCCGGATCGTCGTCGAGCGCCTCAGCGATGGCCTGCGAGGGCCTGAGCAGCGAGCCGACCTCGATCCCCTTGGCGACGCTGACGACCCCCGCATTTCTGGGCAGCTTGTCTCGGATGGACTCGAACGCGCCGCGCAGGAACTGCGCAGGAATCGCCGCGACGACCACGTCTGTCTCGGCGAGCGCCTCTTCGGCATCCAGACAGACACGGACAGAATCGATGAGCCTGAAGCCCGGGAGCCTTTCGGACTCGCGGGTCTGAGCGAGCGCGCCGACCTCATCCGGGTCGTGGCCCCACACTCGGACATCGACCGGTGGGCGGCCGGCGTCGGCCCCGCGATCGGGGCCGGCGAGCCCGTTGGCGCAGACGAGACCCATCTGGCCGACACCCAGCACGGTGACCCGCGTCGGATCGCTGTTGGGGGTGCGGTCGGACATGCGTTGCTGATCTCCGCCTTGGGTGGTGGGCCGATCGAACCTCCGCGTCGGCGGGGCCGTAGGACCCTACGATATCCGCCCGCGGCGGCCCGGTGGTGCGTGCGCCGCGGGCGCTCTGCTTCTCGCCGCGGTTCAGCCGCGAATCTGTCAGACGAGGATTTCCACATGGCCGATGCCGCCCTTGCCGATCCGACGACGATGTCAGCCTCCGAGGCCGTCGAGGCGAACGCCTCCGAGGCGGGCAGCGAGCGGCGCGTGACCTTCTACCTCGTCGGCGGCGTGCTCGTGCTGATCACGCTGCTGAGCGACGCGTTCGGGCTGCACAGCACCAAGATCGCGTACGTCCCGGCGCTCATCGGTGCCCTGATCCTGGCGACGCCGCTGTTCATCAGCGCGTTCGGCGAGATACGCCGGCGGCACATCAGCTCGAGCTCGCTCGCGTCATTAGCGATCCTTGCGGCGCTCGTCAGCGACATGTACGTCGTCGCGGGCACGCTCGCGTTCATTCTGCTGGTCGCCGATCAGTTCGTCCGCCGAACGGCGTGGGGCGCCCAGCGGGCGATCGAGCAGCTCATCGGTCTCACGCCGGATACGGCCCGCGTTGTTGAGGACGGCGCCGAGCGCGAGCTGCTGCTCGAAGCGGTGACCGTGGGCCAGATGGTCCGCGTGCGGCCCGGCGAGAACCTGCCTGTTGACGGCGTCGTCGTCGAGGGGCGGAGCACGATCAACCAGGCGTCGCTGACCGGTGAGGCGGTCCCGGTCGAGGTCGCCGAGGGCGACAGCGTCTACGCGGGCACGAGCAACCTGACCGGCGGCATCGACATCCGCGTGACCCAGGTCGGCGCGGAGACCACCATCGGCAAGGTGACCCAGCTCATCCGCGAAGCGGAAGAAAGCAAGACGCCCCGCCAGCTCATCATCGAGCAGGTCAGCAGGTTCTTCGTGCCGGTCGTGATCGCGATCGCGTTTATCACCGCCTGGGCGATGAGCCAGAGCGAGAACCCCGAGACGCGAGAAGCCGCGATCAGCACGTTCGTGCAGATCCTGGTGGTCACGTGCCCCACGGCTCTGATTCTGGCAAGCCCGACGGCGATGGTCGCCGCCTTCGCATCTGCTGCGCGGCTCGGCATCCTGATCAAGAAGACGACCTTCCTGGAAGCCGCGGCGAGCATCGATACCGTCGTGATGGACAAGACCGGCACGATGACGACGGGCCGGTTCGAGGTCTCGCGGCTCGCGCCGGCCGAGGGCGTGCAGGGCGCCGACCTGCTCCGCGCAGCTGCCAACGGCGAGCAGAACTCGAACCACCCGCTGGCCCAGTCGATCCTTGCGACGGCGAGGTCGGCCAAGATCGAGGTCGACGGCTCGAAGGACTACGAAGAGATCCACGGCCGGGGCATGCGCGCCCGCACGGGCCTCGGCGAGATCTGCGTCGGCCGCGCGTCATGGCTCGAGGAGCTGAGCCCGGGCATCAAGCCGCAGATCGCCGCGGTCGAGGCGAAGATCGAGGGCATGTCGGGCGTGCACGTGATGCGTGACGGGCAGTACCTGGGCGCGGTGGGCCTGGCTGACACGGTCCGCAAGAACACCAAGGGCGTGATCGATCGCCTGCGTGATCTGGGCGTGCGGCGGGTCGCGATGTTTACGGGCGATCGGGTGAGCGTCGCCAAGCGCGTGGGCGTGCAGGTCGGCGTTGACGCGATCGAGGCCGAGTGCCTGCCCGAGGAGAAGCACGAGCAGATCAAGCGGCTCACCGGGTCGGGCGCGAAGACGCTGATGGTTGGCGACGGCATCAACGACGGCCCGTCGCTCGCGGCGGCCGACCTGGGCGTGGCGATGGGCCTCTCGGGCTCGGACATCGCGGCGAACTCGGCGGGCGTCGCGCTGATGAACGACGACCTGAGCCGCGTGCCGTTCTTGATCGAGCTCTCTCGCAAGGCGCGGGCGATCGTCACGCAGAACATCGCGATCGCGATCGTCATGGCGCTGATCGGGCTGGGCCTCGCCGCGACCCAGACGCTGGATCGCTCGTTCGGCCCGTTCTTGGCGGGCCTGTACCAGTTCGCGACGGGCGTGATCGTGATCGCGAACAGCTTCCGGCTCTTCCGCTTCGGCGAGCACATTCTTGAGGCCGAGGCCGAGGATGAGTCGGAGGGCATGATCCGCCGGGGCGCCGGGTCGATCCGGGGCCTGGCCGCCCAGCCCGCGTGAATCTCGTGTGCGGCTGACTGCAACTGCGGGCCTGCGCATCCCAATACCCCGTGGGCGGCGTTCGACCGCCGAGAACGGCTGGGCTTTGGGAGATCATGCATGGGACCGCTGCTCGCGCTCGTTGCCGCCCTGCTCGTGGGCGAGAAGCCGGCTGATGCGGAGGATGCCGCCGCCGAAGCCGTCACCAAAGCCGGCGAGGTCGCTGCGGTGGAAGCGATGCCCGTCGCCTTCCTGAGGCACGATGTCGACCAACGCTTCACTGAACAAGCGGACGTCCTTGATCTGCCGCAGGACGATGCCGCAGAAGAGCCCGAAGAGCCCGAAGAGCCCGAAGAGCCGATCGAGCGCTGGTCGGGCACCATCGATATCGCCGGCACGGCCGTCGGCTTCCTGGTTCGTTTCTTCGAGAGCGATCAAGCGGACACCGGCGACGCGGCGTTCGCGGGCAGGACGGGCTCGATCGACGTGCCGATGCAGGCGATCACCGACCTGCCCGTCGGCGTGGTCGCGTGGAGCGAGACGGAGCGATCGTTCGTCGCCCGATTGCCCGGCATGCCCGAAGCCGACCTTCCCCGATGGACGATGACGATCGCGGACGACGGCTCCGCCTCCGGCACGCTCCGCCAGGGCGGCGTCGATTTCCCGGCGACAATGGAACGCGCCGATGATCCGGCAGCAGGCAACCCTTTGCGTCCGCAAGAGCCGATGCCGCCGTTCCCCTACCGGACGCGCGAGGTAACGGTCCCCGTCGGCGCGGGGCACACGCTGGCGGGCACGCTGGTGCTGCCGGACGCGGGCGCGTTCGACCCGCCCTACGCGACAGCGGTCTTCATCACCGGCTCGGGCCCGCAAGACCGCGACGAGACCATCGTGGGGCACAAGCCCTTTCTAGTGCTCGCCGACCACCTTGCGAGACGGGGGATCGCCTCGCTGCGGTGCGACGACCGGGGCTTCGGCGAATCAACGGGCAGCTTCGCCGACGCGACGACGCTCGATTTCGCGGACGATGTCCGTGCTCAGGTCGAGTACCTCTCGGAGGTTGAGGAGGCCGGGGCGATCGGGGTGATCGGGCACTCGGAGGGCGGGGTCGTGGCCCCGCTCGTGGCTGCTCAAAACGAAGCGGTCTCGTGGCTCGTGCTGCTCGCGGGCACCGGCGTGCCCGGGGCCGAGGTCTTGCTCGCGCAGACGCCTGCGATCCAGCTCGCGGATGGCGTTGATCCAGCGCTCGTCGAGGAGCAGTCGGCCGCGCAGCATGAGGCGCTCGCTGCAGCGATCGAGGGGGATCGTGCGACGCTGGAAGCATCGACGAGGCGGCTCGTCTCGCTCCAGCTTGCCGGCCGCGGCGTGGACCTCGACGACGCGACAGTCGACACCATCACCGCGCAGCAGGTCGAGCTGCTGAGCGAGTCGGACTGGATGCGCAGCTTTCTGACGCTCGATCCCGCGGATGCGCTCCGGCGGGTGTCGCAGCCCGTGCTCGTGCTCAACGGCGATCTCGACATGCAGGTGCTCGCGGACCAGAACGTGCCGGCGATCGAGCAAGCGCTCAAAGAGGCAGGGAACACCGACGTCGAGGTACGCGTGCTCCCGGGCCTCAACCACCTCTTCCAGCCCGCTGAGACCGGCTCGCCGACCGAGTACGGCAGCATCCCCACGACTATGTCGCCCACGGCGCTCGAGATCATCAGCGGCTGGATCCGCAGGCGGTAAGCGGGTGATCAGCGGTACTAGTCACCGCAGCACAAAGAGCACCGCCACCGCGAGGTAGATCACGAGCCCGGACACGTCCATGAGCGTCGCGACGAGCGGCGACGAGATCGACGCCGGGTCGAGCTTGAGCCGCTCCAAAATAAGCGGGAACATCGAGCCGATCGAGACCCCCCAGACCACGATGCCCACGATCGCAACGCCCACGGTGAGCGCTATGCTCATGGGCGACAGGTCGGTCTCCGCGATGCCGATGGCGTTCAGCCCCATCACGACGACGAACGAGATCGCTCCGAGCGCCACGCCCAGCGCGATGCCCGTGATGAGCTCCTTGCGGAGGATGCGCCACCAGTCGCCCGGAGAGATCTCATTGAGCGAGATCGCACGGATGAGCAGGCTCGCGGCCTGGGTGCCCGTGTTGCCGCCCGATGAGATGATCAGCGGGATGAACGCGACGAGCACAGCCGCCTGCTGCAGCTTCTCTTCGAACGAATCGAGCACGCCGATGGTCAGCACCTGCAGGACCAGCAGCCCGCAGAGCCAGCCGCCGCGCTTTTTGAGCATCGTGGCGACATCGACCTGCATGTATGGCGCCGCGAGCGCCTCCATGCCGGCCTGCTTCTGGATGTCTTCGGTGGTCTCGACTTCTGCGACGTCGGCCGCGTCGTCGTGTGTGACGATGCCGAGCAGCACGCCCCGAGAATCGATCACGGGCAGCGCCGAGCGGTCGTAGCGGTTCATCGCGCGCACGGCTTCTTCGCGGTCTTCGGCGGCGCCGAGCGCGAGATAGCTGTGGTCCATCAGCTCGGCAATGGTCGTCTCGGGCTCGGCGAGCAGCAGCGCGCGGATGTGCAGGTCGTCGATTAGCACGTACCGCGCGTCGACGACGTAGACCCAGTGCACGGTCTCGGCGTCGCGGCCGTAGCGGCGGATGTGCTCGAGCGACCGGCGCACCGTCCACTCGGGCCGAACGCGCACGTAGTCAGGCGTCATGAGCCGGCCGACCGATTCCGCCGCGTAGCCCAGGATCGCCTGCGTCTCGCGCCGGCTCGAGGGGCTCAGGCTGCCGATGAGCCGCTTCGCGACGGCGGTCGGCAGCTCGTCGAGCACGCGGGCCCGGTCGTCGGGGTCGAGCGCCTCGATCGCCTGGATCGACCGCACGTCGCCGAGCTGCTCGATCAGCTCGCCCTGTCGGTCGCTGTCGAGCTCGGCGAAGACGTCGCCCGCCTCGTCGCGGGGCAGCAGGCGAAAGCAGACCGCCGCCTCTTCCAGGGTCAGCTCGATCAAGAGGTCCGCGACATCGGCCGGCGGGACGCCCGAGAGGGCTTCCCGCAGCTCGCGGAACCCGCGGCTCGCGATCAGCTCGCTGACGTCGGGCTTGAGAAGGCTCGTCGTGGGATTCACGACCGCAGGATATCCGGCCGGTCGGGTGGGCCCGCGGAGGGTCCGTGCTCGCTCCGGGCGAGGCCGCATCTGTCCCGGGCCGAACCCACGAACACATTCCCGCTCCGGACTGAGCCCCGAACAGTGGAGATCTCCTTCGATGTGGTCATTTCTGTCAACCAGCGCGCTGCTCTCGGGAACCATTGCATCCGCGATCGTCGCATCGGGTGTGCTGGAGCAGCGCGAGCCGGTCGGCGTGCCCGGCGGCGCTCTCACTCAGGAGGAGCCCGGTACCGAGAGCCGCCTGATCGCTTCGTTCGACGGCACCGACCCGGAGTCTGATGACCTCTCCGGCCGCTGGCAGACGGTCAACGACACCGTCATGGGAGGCCGATCGGTCGGCGGGGGCGAGATCCGCGGTGGAGCGCTCGTCCTTTCCGGCACGCTCAACACCAATGGCGGCGGCTTCTCGTCCGTCCGCGCAAGCGACAAACGCTGGGATCTGAGCGGCTTCGAGGGCGTGACCGCACGCGTGCGGGGCGACGGCCGGACGTACATGATCCAGTTCCGCACCGGCCAGCAGGTGCAGGGTCGGACGGTGTCGTACCGCGGAGAATTCACAGCCGATGCCGGCTGGACCGAGGTGTTCGTCCCCTTTAATGATCTTTCGCCCTCGTGGCGCGGCCAGGATTTGTCGGCCTTCGCAGAGCCGATCAATCCGAGCGACATCCGCAGCCTCGGCGTCATGCTCGCCGACGGGCGCGATGGCCCGTTCCGCGTCGAAGTCGACTGGATCAGGGCGACCGCGGCTTCGGTCTCAACATCGGGTTTGGCAGCAGTTCAGTCGCCCACGGACGATGGCATTGAACTTGCCTCGTTCGACGGAGACGAGGCGAACATCGACCCGATCTCCGGCACGTGGCGCGTCGTGAACGACAACATCATGGGCGGTCGCTCCGACGGCGGCGGCGCGATGGCGGACGGCGTGCTCACCTTCTCGGGCTCGACGAACACCAACGGCGGCGGGTTCTCGTCGCTGCGGGCGGGCGACAAGCGGTGGGATCTGCACGAGTTCGACGCGATGGCTGCGCGGATCCGGGCCGACGGGCGGACCTACGTCTTCCACGTGCAGACGAATCTCACCGCCAACGGCGGCACGGTCTTCTACCGCGGCGAGTTCGAAACCGATGCCGCGATCGACGCGTCGGGCAGCGTTCTCGCAGACGATGCGGGCTGGCAGGTCGTGCGGGTACCGTTCGAGAAGTTTGATCCGTTTGTCCGCGGCCGAAACCTCCGGGGCACCGTGCCCGGGCTCGACCCGGCCGAGATCCGGAGCATCGGCATCATGATCGATGACGGGCTGGACGGGCCCTTCCGCCTTGAGGCGGACTGGTTCAAAGCTGTGCGCGACGGGGGCAACACACTCCGGCCCACGAACCGCAACACGATCTAACCGCAACACCAACTAGGCGAGATCACCCAGCCCCCCGAGGCCGATCGGCTCTTTCGTGTAGAAGCCCTCGCCCGCCTCGGTGCCGATGCGGCTTCCCATGTAGGTCAAGCTCGCGCGGACCCACTCGACGACCCGGCGGTTTTTCTCGGGGATCACAAACTGCGTCTCGTAGGCGGTGATCGAATCGATCTTGTGATTGGCGAAGCCCGTCGCGTCGAGCACGAAGCTCGGGTTGGCGACCCAGCGCAGGTGCGTGGCGTAGTAGTAGAAGAGCCACTTGGGGTACTTCGGCGGGCCGATGGGCCTGGCCTCGCCTGACCAGCCGTCGATCGGATCGGGCAGGTCGAGCTTGGTGAGCTTGGCGTCGAAGCGGGCGTCTTCGACGATGCGGGTGACCGCTCGGTGATCCGGGTGCGCGTCTTCGAAGAGGGGCGTGAACACGATGTCGGCCTGGTGCGCGCGGATGACGGCCGCCATCGCGTGACGCGCGGCGACCGTGTGCTCGACCGTGCGGTTGGGCAGGCCCATGAGGTGACGCTTGAGCTTCGGACCGTCGGCCGGTGACAGGATCTCGGCGGCTTTGGCGGCTTCGATGGCGCGCTGCTCGGGCGAGCCGTGGGGTGTCGGTTCGCCGTTGGTCACGTCGACGAGCAGCACGTCGTGCCCCTGCCCGGCGAGACGTGCGATGGTGGCGCCCATGCCGAGCTCTTGGTCGTCGGGGTGCGGGCCGATGACGAGGATGTTGGCCATGAACACTGTCCCTTCGGAAGGCGGGTTCTTATCCCATGCGTCTGAACACGCCGAGCCCATAGTTCAGCGGCGACAGATACAGCTCGACGCTCTCGTACAAGCCCGCGGCGAATGCGTTGATATGGTCGAGCAGGTGCCTCCCGCCCACGTGCCCGCCGCAGCGCTCGGGGATCGTGTCGTGCACGATCACGTAGCCGCCGGAGACGAGCACGGGCTCGAGCGCGATGAGGTCTTTGCGCAGGCCTTCGGCCGAGTGGTCGCCGTCGAGCAGCGCGAGGTGCACGCCGCCGATGGATCGCAGCGGATCGTGCAGCACGGGCAGGACATCCCAGGACACACCCGAGTGCAGCTCGACGCGGTCGCGGGTGCCGGCGTTGGTCAGGTTCGTTTCGATCAGCTCGCGACGATCGGTCACGGCGGCTTTGCGCCATTCGTTCTGGGGCAGATCGTCGAAGCGGTCGATCGCGTGGATGACGCCGGGGCGGGCCTGCTCGTCGCCCGAGCGATTAGCGTCGTCACCGGTGTCGGCGAGCGCTGCTGCCATCCAGATCGTGCTCACGCCCATGAATGAGCCGACCTCGACGACGTTTCGAGGGCGGATGTTGCGGACGAGCGAGAACAGCAGCAGCCCGGCCTCGGGGCTGATGCTCGCCGGGAACGCGGCCGGGTGGTCGTACAGCTCGGCGAGCGTCTTGAGCCAGGGCACAGAGTCGTTGCGCAGCCACGCGGGGAACGTCCAGCGGTCGGGGTGCTGGTCCTTGCCGACGGGCCCCGGGAAGAAGGCCGGCGCGTGCCGAGGGATCCAGAGCTTCTCGCGCGGCATGTCGGGGCTGACCGGGCCGAAACGGGTGTCGGGTTGGGGTTGGTTCTCGGGCACGCTTGACGATGGTACGTGCTGACCAGATCGGAGCCGCGGGCGTAAGCACGCGGGCCCGCGAGCGACCTGCCCGCGTGCTTACGCCCGCGGCTGTGTTTGTGGCTCTGTCTGCGGGTCTGTTTGCGGGTCTGTCTGCGGGTCTGTCTGCGGGTCGAGGGGGTTGACCTTGGGAGTCGCGTCGCCGTGGGCATCGATCAGCGTGTGCACCTCGTGCTCCAGAAAGAGGTTTGTGTCGTCGCGGCTCAGAGACCAGCCGAGTGAATTGCACAGCACCGCGGACGCAGCGTTGACCACCGCACGGATTTCATTTGCATCGAGCGGCGCACCGACGCCCGCCGGCTCGTGCACGAGGGCATCGAGCATCCGAGCGCAGCCGCTCAGCACCTGATCCGATGAGGTCCAAGGCTCCATTCGGACGCCACCAACATCAATAAAGCCCAGCACCGGGCCGGCGTCGTTGAGCACGATCACGTTTGAGGGCTTGCCGTCGCGGTTGAAGACCCGCTTTGCCGCCAGCCGCCCGACGATGCGGGCAGCAGCGACCACAAACTCCGCGCGGGCTTCCGCGCCGAGCTCCGTGAGGCACTCGAGCAGGGTCGGCCCGTCGAGCCATTCGGATACGAGGACCTCCGTCTTGCCGACGCGGGCGAGGCACAGGTTGGTTGCGGTCGGGAGAGTGAGGCGTCGGAGGTGACGTTCTCCTGCGATGTGCCGCGCGAGATCACTCTTGATCGTTCTGGCCCACCAGGCACGAGCGGGCCGGACTTTCACAGCCGCCATCGAGCCAAGCATCAAGGATTGCCAGACCGAACGCTCGCCGTCAAGCTTGATGCGTGTGCCCGATTCCCACGCCCGATCGGCAAGAGCTTCGTTCCACGCCTGCCGGCTCTCGCCCTCGCCGAGGTGCAGGATGGTCACGCGGTGGCTCACGCTGGGAGGCTATTCGGGCTTGGGCCCGCGTGCTCACGCCCACGGCTCTGATCTGCATCACCGCCCTCGGCTCCGGTCCCCCGCCCTTGCCCATACCCTGCCACCGTGAAGCTCTCGGTCGCCATCGTGTGCAAGAACAACGCCGACACGATCGGGCGGACGCTTGACTCGGTTCGGCGTCTCGACGAACGCATGGAGATCGTCGCCGTCGACTCGGGCTCGACCGATGAGACGATCCCGAGGCTGCGCGAAGCCGGGGCCCGGGTGATCGAGAGCGACTGGCTCGGGTTCGTCAAGACCAAGAACAAAGCGCTCGAAGCGTGCATCGGCGAGTGGGTGCTCGCGCTCGACTCGGACGAATCGCTGCTCCCGGAGCTTGTCGAATCGATCCGGGCCGTGCTCGCCGAGCCCGGCGACAGGGCCGGCTTCATGGTGAACCGGAAAGTCTTCTATCGAGGCCGGCCGCTCAACTTTGCGTGGCAGCCCGAGTGGCGGCTCAGGCTCGTTCGGCGAGAGCTCTTCCGCTGGATCGGGCTCGACCCGCACGACCATCTCGCGCCGATCGAGAGCGATCAGCGGATCGCGCGGCTTGTCGGCGATCTCCGCCACGATTCGATCGAGGGCGGCTTCGGGCTCTTTCTCGAAAAACAGGCCCGGCACGCGCAGACCATGGCCCGGTCGATGCACGCCGAGGGACGCCGAGGCTCGGTCTGGAAGCTCGTGACGAGCCCCGTCGGAGCGTTCTGCAAGCAGGCGATCGCCAAGCAGGCCTGGCGCGACGGCACGGCGGGCTGGCTCGCTGCGGCCTCGACCGCTGCGGGCACGCTCATGAAGCACGCGGCGCTCCTCGACCTGAGTCAGCGGACACAGAACGACGGAAACGTGCCGAGTGATCGGGGCTCCTAGAGTTGCCCGTCAGGGCCGATTCTGGTCCTGGCAGCGCGGTCGCGCGGCGGAAGAGCAAGCCCGCCGGCGGATACCACCGGACGCTTCGCTTTCTCATGCCCGCAGCGCAGGATCACCATGCCAGACGACGATCAGACCACGACCTCCACCGAAACCAGCCCAGCCGAAACCACCCCAACAGAAACCGCGGCGACCGACACCGACATCGCTGCGGCCGAAACGGCCGGCGAGGGCGGCGAGGGCGGCGAGCAGAAAAAGCGGCGTCGCCGGCGACGCCGGCGCAAGCCCGCGGGGGATGGTGACACCGGAACAAACAGCTCAGAAGCTCAGGGCTCAGATGAAAGTACCGACGGCGGCGAGGGCGAGTCGAAGCCCAAGCGCAAGCGTCGCAGGCGTCGCGGCAAGAGCCTCGGCAGCGACTCGGACGCCGGCGGGAGCGATGAGGGCGGCCGCCGCGATGGGCGGCCCGAGTCGACCGAAGAGGACGCGAAGGTCGAGCGGAAGCGCACCAAGCGCGACGCATCGAACGTGGACATCTTCGATCACGACAAGACGTTCGCGGATCTCGGCCTGAGCGAGGCGGTGTGCGAGCAGCTGGCGTCGATGCACTTCCAGCACCCGACGCACATCCAGAGCAAGCTGATCCCGCCGGTCCTGAAGGGCCGAGACGTGCTGGGACAGGCCAAGACCGGCACGGGCAAGACGGCCGCGTTCGGACTGCCGCTGCTCGATCTGGTCGAGCCCGGCGAGGCGAACCAGGCGCTGGTGCTCGCGCCGACGCGTGAGCTGGCGATCCAGATCCACAAAGAGATCGAAGAGCTGGGCTTCAAGACCAACATCCGCTCGGTGCCGATCTACGGCGGACAGAAGATCCCGACCCAGGCCGCCAAGCTCGAGAAGGGCTGCGAGGTCGTCGTAGGAACGCCCGGCCGTGTGATGGACATGCAGCGGCGCGGCTACCTGCCCTTCGACAACTTCAAGTTCGTCGTGCTCGACGAGGTTGACCGCATGCTCGACATCGGCTTCCGCGAGGACATCAAGTACATCCTCAGCAAGTGCCCGAAGAAGCGGCAGACGATGTTCGTCAGCGCCACGCTGACCGACGACATCGAGAAGCTCGCCAAGGGGTACATGACCGACCCCGAGAAGATCGTGACCACGGCCGGCTCGCTCACGGCGAGCATGGTCAAGCAGTACCACCTTCCGGTGCAGCCCTGGGACAAGAAGAAGCTGCTCTACCACCTGCTCACCCAGGAAGAGCCGGATCTGACGCTCGTCTTCTGCCGGCTCAAGCGCAAGGTCGACGAGCTCGCGACGTACCTCATGGGCAAGGGCATCGAGGCCCACGCGATCCACGCCGACCTCGCGCAGGGTAAGCGCAACCGCGTCATGGAGAAGCTCCGCGGCGGCCAGCTCTCGGTGCTCATCGCGTCTGACCTGGCCTCCCGCGGCATCGACGTGGACGGCATCACCCACGTGATCAACTACGACCTGCCCGAGGACATCGAGCTGTACGTCCACCGCATCGGGCGGACCGCCCGCGCCGGCTCGGGCGGCACGGCCTGGTCGTTCGTCGAGCCGATCCAGGGCACGCTCCTGACCGACATCGAGAACCACGTGAACGCCGAGATCCCCAAGCTCGAGTACCCCGACTTCACGCCCGGCACGCCGCCCAAGGGCTGGGTGGAGGAGCAGGAGAAGCGGAAGCAGCAGATGGAGGCGCTCAAGCAGAAGGCGAACCGCGCCGCGCCGCCGCCGCCTGTTGCCGAGCCCGAGAAGGCCGACCCGAGCAAGTTCCCGGGCGGCGTGGTGCCGACGAAGCTGCCGCCGAAGCGGCTGGGCGGCAAGGTCCGCGGACGACGCTAAGGCATGTCACTCCCATCGCTGCTGCTTGAGATCACGGGCCTGCCCACCGTCGCAGGGCGGGAGCATCGGCTCATCGCGTGTATCGAGGCGTGGTGCGGGGATCGCGATGATGTGAAGCTCTCGCGCGACGATGCGGGCAACCTGACGATCTCGCTCGTCGGCGATCACGAAGGCCCGCCGATCTATACCACGGCCCACCTGGATCACCCCGCGTTCATCGTGCACCGCGTCATCGGGCCGGGCACGCTCGAGCTCGCTTTCCGCGGCGGCGTGATGGACGACTACTTTGTCGACGCCCGCGTCGAGGTCGTGACCGGCAACGACCGACGCCTGCCCGGGACGCTGATCGAGCGGGTAGAGGGTGCCTCGTCGCTCGGCACGGACAAGCACTTCCTGTGCGAGCTCGATGACGAGGATGACTCGATCACGACCGACGACATGGCGCGGTGGCTGCTTCCAGAACCGGAGATCGTGCCTGCCGATGGCGACAGCATCATGCACACGCACGCGTGCGACGACCTCGCGGCGGCGGCGTGCGCTTTGGAAGCGTTCGATCGCATCCGAGCCAAGCGAGCAGCCGGCGAAACGAGGGTCGACGCGCGGATCCTCTTCACACGCGCCGAAGAGATCGGCTTCATCGGTGCGATCGCCGCGACGCGGCTCGGCACGATCCCGCGGGATGCCAAGGTCATCGCGCTCGAGAACAGCCGGGCGTTTCCCGAAGCGCCGATCGGCGGCGGACCGATCGTGCGCGTGGGCGATCGGCTCACGATCTTTTCGCCCAGGCTGACCGACGACATCGCGCGGATCGCTGAAGAGATCGCCGGCGGACCCAGCGCCCCCACCGCGTCTCAGAAGGACGGCGATCTGCCCAAGTGGAAATGGCAGCGGAAGCTCATGGCGGGCGGCGCGTGCGAGGCGACCGTCTTCTGCCACGCGGGGCTCGACGCGACGTGCGTCTGCCTGCCGCTGGGCAACTACCACAACATGGCGGACCTCGCCGCGGTGCAGGCGGGCACGAACACCGAGCCGCCAACCGTCGGCCGCGAGCACATCTCGCTCGCCGACGCGCAGGGCATGGTCGATCTGCTGGTCGCGTGCTACGAGCGGCTCGGATCGCCGCCCAAGAGCAAGACCGCCGAGCGGATCGATCGGCTCTGGGACGAGCGGCGTGGGATCCTCGACGCGGGGGCTTAGCCTCTGAAAGGCCTAGCCCCCGAACAGCGTACCGACGCCGCCGACGACGCCCTCGATCAGGTTGACCGGGTTGAGCAGCTTCGTAAGGTCCTTGCGGAGCGCGTCGAAGTCGGGCAGCACGGTGAGGTTGCCCGGCACACCGGTCACACGCCACGGGATCATGGTGAGCCGTTCGAGCCCGGGGATGAGCCTCGCGAACCGTGACCCGATGCCGGTGTTGAGGATGCCCATCGCCTGGTCGGAGAGCGCACCGACGGGGATGTACGTCGTGATGTCGGTCTTCTTGGTGGTGACGTGGTACGCGCCCTCGCTGATGAGCGTGAACTCGCCGAGCGGGATGCGGAAGCGTTCGTATTCGATCTGCCCCTGCCGAACGGTGCCGACCATGGCCTCGAGCCGGCGGCCGACCTCGTTCTCCTCGGCCTGACCCGTCACGCGGAGCAGCCTGCCGAAGGCCTGGCTTGACTGGAAACGTGCGGTGCCGACATCGATCGTGAAATCGGCGTCGAGTTGGTCGAGCGGGCTCGGGGCATCGATCGCGAACGCGACGTTGGTCGCGGTAAACATGGCGGGGCCGTCGTCTCGGGATTTCGTGACGCGCCCGATCACGGGCACCGCCCTTGCCAGCCTCCGGCCGAGCTGCGGCCGGATCTCGTCGACCGTAAACGAGATCGGGTCCTCGTTGCGGAAGATGCCGTCCTCGATGCGGCCGATGAGCCGGCCGCTGGCGCGGTCACCGTTGATCGCGACGCTGACGTTGCCGCTGCGCGACGAGAGCTCCTGCAAGCCGAGCCGGAGCCGAGCGAAGGGGCCCACGATCTCTGCGAGCCCGCCGCCGAGGTCGGCGATGCCGTCGATCACAGCCGTCGGGAGCTGCTTCGCTTCGACGAGCAGGCTGAAAACGCCGCCCTCGGAGCCGAGCTCCCGCGATCTCCCCTCAACGAAGATGCCCCGCTCGTCGCTGTCGGCCGCGGTCAGTTCGAGCGTGAGCTCGCCGGTGTCGGACGTTCCGATCCTGCCCGCAAGCGGGCTGAAGTCGCTCCGGATCCACGGGCCGGGCTCAACGCCAGCACCGGCGGCTTCTCCGACGGCTTCACCGACAGCCTTTTCAACAACGGCGGCGATGCCCTCTTGTGCTTCGGTCTCGGCCCGGTGCTCGAAGACGATCCTCGGGGCTTCGATCGTCGCGGCAAGGTCCGCGCCCGCGACCCGGAGCGCCACGCCGTCGCGGGCGATCGCCAGCCGCTCGATCGCGATGGCGAGGTCGATCGGGCTTGCAAGCCGGACGGATTCTTCGCCCGCGGGCTGATGCAGGCCGTGCCTTGTTGCGAACACTGGGTCGATGCGCCAGCCGATCTGCGCGGGCGACGCGAGCGCGATCCGGTCGGCCCTGATATCGAACGCGACGGGCGCGGCCGACCTCAGCCGCGGGGACTCGAACTCGACATTGATCCCCGCGTCGGTGAGCCCGCCCGTGTCCGCGATGCCGGCGAGCTCGACCGAGGCGGACATGGACGCCCCGAACGCGCCCGCAAGGAGCGAATCGGTCAGAAACGCGTCGTCGAGCTGCGCGGTGTCGACCCGCGGCAGGATCGCTTTGAGCATCACGGCGCCGTCGGGCTTTCCTGCAACGAACGGGACCGAGATCGTGCCCTCTACAGAGGTGATCTGACGCCCGCCGTCGCCGACGATGCTGCCGGTGATCGTACCCGCGAGTTCCGACGCGGTGCCGGCGGCCGGAGATGCAGCAGCCGTCATCGCGGCGAGCGGCACGCTCGATTCAACGACCAGCCCCTCCACCCCGATCTGCCCGGACCGGACTGCTCGGCCCGACGCATCGATCGATCGGCGGAGGCCCTCGACCGATCCCGATGCGGCCAGACGGATCGGCGCGACGGCATCGGAAACGGGTACGCCGCCCGACAGCACATCGAACGCGCCAACGGTCAGCGACGCCTCGATCGGCGACGCGACCTCGAAGCCGGTCGAGCCCGCCATGTCGCCCGATGTGAAAGCAGCAAGGCGGAACTGGCGGACCGATTCCGGATCGATGGTGAGCCTGGCCTCGCCGCCGGTGATGCGCATCGACCCTCGCCCCACCTCGGCGCCGAGCGACGCCGACGCGAGCCCGGAGGTGGCCTGGGCTTCGAGACGCAGCGTGCCGTCGCCGGCGCTCAGCCCGAGATCGAGCGAGTCGCCGATCGCGATGTCGATCGCGTCGTCCGCCGCGCGGTCGAGACCCGGCGCGAGCAGGGCGACAGCCGCGGTGGGCAGCGTCGCGTCGATCTGCCCGGTGGGCGACGCAAGAGCGAGGTCGATGCCGCTGTCGGGCCCGCGGAAATCGGCGACGTCGACCCGTCCCGCGATGATGAGTGGCTCGTTGGCGACCGAGCCGATGCCGTTGATCTCGAGCGACGCGTCGGATGGTCGGTAGCGTGCGGCGAATCCGAGCCGTTGCAGCTCGGCCCGCGCGGCTGCTCGCTGGCCGGTGAGCGAGCGGAGCTCGCCGCCGATTTCCAGCGCGGTGAGCCCGTCGGCCCCGAGACGCAGCTCGGTGATACTCGCTTCCAGCCGGCCGCCGGGATTGATCGCGTAGGCATCTGGCGTGAGCCCGCCGATGATCGCGCCGACGCTCTCGAGCTCGAAAGCGAGCGGGCCCGCGTTTTGAAGAAGGCCGTCCGCGATGGTCAGCCGGCCCCCGGCGGTGAGCGTGCCCGAGTCGAGTGAGACATCGAGGCTCACGTCATCCGAGGTGCGGCTTCCGACGATTACCAGATCGGCATCGCTCCCGAGCACCGCGCCGCCCGAGATGCCGAGCCCGGCGAGCGACGCATCGAACAGATCGCCCCGCACGCCGCGGATCGAGATCTCTCCCGCGAGCGACGGCACGCCCGGACGCAGCGCGCCGGCGGGGCCCAGGGCGTCGGTCGCATCGATCGAGACGCTCAGCGTGCCCGCGGGCCTGCCCTCCACCTCGATCGCCGCGCCGGCCGCGAGGGTGGCGCGATCGGCGAGCGAACGCAGATCGATCTCGGCCTCGCTCGGCCGGAGCGCAACCGATTGGACGCGGTCGCCCGTGCGCAGCGTGCCGGCCGTCTCACCGATCGAGATCGACACGCTCGCGGACAGATCGCGCAGGTCACGCCGGCCGTCGGGCGTCTTCGCGGCGAGGTCGATCGCCAGATCGCTCAGCCTCGCATCGATCGCCGCGCCGCTATCGACTGAAAGCCCCGACGAACCGAGCAGCCCGGTCAGGAGCGACGCCGCCGACGCCATGCGGACCCGCGAGGCCGTGTCCGTCGTCAGGATCGATGTGCCGTCGATTCTGAGATCGATCGCGGCGTCGGCGTTGGCGGCCTCGGCGTCGATCCGGAGCGAGGTCGCGCCGGGCGATGCGCCGTCCGGAGCGGTGCGGACGCTCGCCGAAAGCTCTGGGCCCAGGTCACGCGTGAGCGACAGGCCCGCGACGCCCAGCATCGGAGCGACCAGCGGCTCGAGCACGCCCGTCGCGACCTCGCGGAGCTCGAGCCGAGTGCGGCTCCCCGAGATCAGGTCGAGCGGCCCGACGCGGAAGCCGCCGCGAGCATCGATGGGTGAGACGCCGTCGGCGACGAACGACACGTCGCCCGCCCGGCCGCCATCGATGGTGATCGATGTCGCGGCCTGCACCTCGAATCCCTGCGCGAGGTCGCGAGTCGCAACGGTCGCGAGCACCGGCCGGACCAGCCAGCCGGCGCCATCGATGGTGCCGGAAAACCCTCCCGTCTCGATCACGGCCTGGCAGCGGGCGTCGCGGACGAGGCCCGATGCAGGATCGATCGTTAGCGTGGCGTTCGAGAGCGTGACCGATCCGCCGGGCAGCTCGCCGAGCGTCAGCTGCCGACCGTCGCCGAGCGTGATCGGCGAGCCGCCCTGCAGGCCCAGGCCGGACGCCACGGCATCGATCACGCCGGGCCCGAGTCTGACGAACGCCTCGTCGCCGCGGAGCGTCACCCGGTACTGCTCGCCCTCCCGCGCAGCGTCGAGGGCGACGCGGAGCTCGGCATCGACGCCCGCGAAGGTCACCGTGAGATCAGCCGACCCGACGCTCACGCCCGAGCCATCGACCGCCAGCCCGCCGAGGTTCCAGATCAGCTCGGCATCGCCGGCGACAGCGTCGTGCGAAACCTCGCCCGTCAGCGAGCCGGATACCGAGCCCAGCCGGTACGACAGCCCGCCCGCCACGCCCGACACGCGGAGCGGCGCGCGGTCGGCCTCACGCCACTGGATATCGACGCCGTCAAGGCTGAGCTCGGCCGCGAGCTCGGGCAGCGTCGGCGGCTGCGACGGCTCGTCGGATCGCGGCGGCAGCGGCGAGATCGATCCGTCGTCCCGCCTTTCGAGGATGAGCGTGCCGCGAGCTTCGACAGTGAGGTCGCGCCAGCCGCCCGCGATCAGGCTCACGAGCGATCGGCCGAGTGTCAGATCAAGGTCGGCCTGCTGCTGGAGCGCGTCGTCGAGAATCTCGAAGCCCGTCACGCGCTGGTCGGAGAGCCACCCGAGCGAGACGCGTTCGATGCGGACGGCGCTGCCGAGCGCGTTGCTCAAGCGCTCTTCGACGATGGGCCTCGCAACCCGGCCCGCGATCGGCGGCGCGAAGAAAGCCGCGACGCCCAGCAGCAGCGCGACCGCCCCCGCGGCTTTCAGGAGCGTCCGCTTCTTCTTTGGCGGAGCATCAAAGTCGGACACGGCCGCGAGCCGTTCGGCCTGCTCTGCCCGCTGGACCGACGCGATCGCGTCGTCGCCGGCTTGCTGCTGATCATCCGGAACATCGTTCGTGGTCACACGGACGCCCTCCTCACGCGGAGCCTACGTCCACCAACGAACGCCGGCCCGGTAGTCTTCCGGGCCGGCGGGTCGAGTCGTGACTGTCGGGACGGGAGTTAGTCCTCGTCGGCCTTGGCGATCTGCCACTCTTCGAGGTCGACCGGCGCCTGGCGGCCGAAGATCGTCACCAGCACGCGCACCGTGCCCTTGTCGGGGAACAGCTCGTCGACCGTGCCCTCGTAGCCCTCGAAGGGGCCTTCCTTGATGGTGACGGCCTCGCCCTTCTCGAAGCTGAGCTTGATCGTCGGCTCGTCCTCGGGCTTCTTGCTGTCCTGCAGCATCTTCTCGATCTCGTGCTCCGCCATCGCGGTGGGCCGGCCGGCGGTGCCCACGAAATCTCCCACGCCTGTGGTCTCTTTGATCAGAAAGAAGACATCCTGTGGGATCCGGCCGTCGTCTTCGAGCTGCATCTCGACGAAGACGTAGCCCGGGTAGAGCTTGGTCTCGGTGATGCGCTGCTTGCCGCCTTTGATCGTCTTGGTCTTCTCGGTCGGCACCAGGATCCGGCCGACGAGGTGCGTCATGCCCTCGATCTGCACCTTGCGGAGGAGCGTCTCGCGCACGCTCGACTCCTTGTTTGACGCGACGCGGAGCACGAACCAGTCCATGCCGGCCTGGCGGACGGGCTCGTCCTCGGCGATCAGGTCGTCGGTGGAATCGGGCGTGCCGTCCATCGGCTGCTCGGCCGGCTCGGAAGCGGCCTCGGCCGGGGGCTGGTCGGTTGCCTCGGTCTGCGGGGTGTCTTGAGCCGGGGCCTCGACGCCCTGCGTGGTTTCGTGCTCGTTGTCGGCCATATGTGCGGACCGCCTTTCGGGCCTGGGCGCGCTCGGATGAGCGTGCTATTGGAGAACGTTGATCATGCGGAAGAAGGCGCTGAAGCCGGAGTCGACAAAGAAGATGCCGGTGGCGAGCAGGAACGTCGCGATGACAACGACGGCCGTCGAGCCCTGCACCTCTTTGCGGGTCGACCAGTTGACCTTCTTCATCTCGCCGTCGGTCGCGATGAGGAAATCGACGGCCGACCGCCGCACACCGACGAACGCGTAGATCACCACCGCGCCGCTCAGCAAGATCACGCCCGCGATGCCGGCCTGGATGTAGATCCGTTCGATCACATCGATGCCGACGGCAGAAACAACCTCGGCCCGCACGCCCTGGCCGGCGCCGGTCAGGCCTTGGGCCTGCTCGATCACGGCCCCGCTCGGGATCAGCAGCCCGCCGCTGTCCATCGCGACGTCGCGGACGATCAGCTCCGCCGAGCCCGTGCCCTGCGGGGCGAACGACTCGACCACGGCCGAACCCGTCCGGCTGCGCTCGGCGTTGAGCGTTTCGAACACCTCGACCACCGCGCCGGGCTGGGGGGCATCGCCGCGCACGGCAGCCAGCCCGACACGCTGCGTCGGCTGCGGGAGACGGAGCGCCGCCGCCTGGCCGAACGCCCAGGCCGCCGCGGCCAGCACGATCGCGCCGGCAAGGATCGCCGTGAGCACCCGGACCCAGTAGCCCTGACCCTGCTTGTAGATGGCTGCGCTCACGGGCGTCTCCGGTTCTGGGCTCTCAGCAGCCTGCCTGCGGGCCGCCGAACTCGTTTGAAACACGCCAGGAGAGACTCGAACTCCCGACCGGTGGATTTGGAATCCACTGCTCTACCAACTGAGCTACTGGCGTTCCATCGTTTCCGGTACGGGCCGTGCTCGCCCCGGCTACCGCACACCCCTCCGCTGCGAGCTTCAGCAGGGCCGGCAGGGATCTCGCCCTTGCCGCAGCCGCCCGGTTTCCCGAACGGTGGTAGACGATCGTGTTTACTTGCGCTTGATCTTGTGCAGCGTGTGCTTGCGGAGACGGGGGGAGTACTTCTTGATCCCGTCTTTCATCTTCTCGGGCAGGCCGCCCTTGACGTTGACCTGGGTGCGGTAGTTCAGGTCGTTGCACTCGGTGCACTGGAGCCAGACGTATTCGCGCGCGGCCGATTTCTTCTTGGCCATCGGGGGCCTCCCTTTCAACCCTGACTCTGCACCGGGCCCGCGGCACCCACCAAGGCCCGCCGACTCCGCACTCAAAAAGCACCCCGCCCGCTCTCGCGGGCAGGGCGTGAAGGATCGATTACTCGATGATCTCGGTCACGGTGCCCGAGCCGATCGTCCGGCCGCCCTCGCGGACCGCGAAACGCAGACCCTCTTCGATGGCGACCGGCTTCTCGCCCAGGTCGACCTCGACCTCGATGTTGTCGCCCGGCATGCACATCTCGGCGCCGCCCAGCAGCTTGATCGAGCCGGTCACGTCGGTCGTCCGCATGTAGAACTGCGGGCGGTAGTTGCTGAAGAACGGCGTGTGACGGCCGCCCTCTTCCTTGGTCAGCACGTAGACCTGACCCTTGAACTTGCTGTGGGGCTTGATCGAGCCCGGCTTGCACACGACCTGGCCGCGGGTGATGCCGTCTTTCTCAACGCCGCGGAGCAGGATGCCCACGTTGTCGCCGGCGCGGCCCTCGTCGAGCGTCTTCTGGAACATCTCGACGCCCGTGACGGTCGTCTTGACGTTCTCTTCCATCAGACCGACGATCTCGGCCTCGTCGCCGACCTTGACCACGCCTCGCTCGATACGACCGGTTGCCACGGTACCGCGGCCCTTGATCGAGAACACATCCTCGACCGCGAGCAGGTAGGGCTTGTCGTCCTCACGCTCCGGCTCGGGGATGTAGCTGTCGAGCACGTCGAACAGCTCGTCGATCGGCTTGCAGATCTCGTCGTCGGCCGGGTTCTCGAGGGCGGCCTTGGACTGGCCGCGAACGATCGGCGTGTCGTCGCCCGGGAACTCGTACTTGTCGAGCAGCTCGCGGATCTCCATCTCGACCAGGTCGGCGAGCTCGGGGTCGTCCACGAGGTCGATCTTGTTCATGAACACGACGATGTAGGGCACGCCCACCTGACGCGCGAGCAGCACGTGCTCGCGGGTCTGCGGCATGGGGCCCGAGTCGGAAGCGACCACCAGGATTGCGCCGTCCATCTGGGCGGCGCCGGTGATCATGTTCTTCACGAAGTCGGCGTGGCCCGGGCAGTCCACGTGCGCGTAGTGCCGGGTCTCGGTCTCGTACTCGACGTGCGACGAGTGGATCGTCACGGTCTTGTTGGCGTCACGCACGGTGCCGCCCTTGGTGATCTCGGCGTAGGTCTTGGCGCCCTGCACCAGACCCTTGGAGTCGGCACGGGCAACGAGCGCCGCGGTCAGCGTGCTCTTGCCGTGGTCGATGTGACCGATCGTCCCGACGTTGACGTGCGGCTTGGTCCGCTCGAATACACCCTTGGCCATGGCCCTAGAACCTCCAGAAATCTCAGTCGCGGGCCGGGTCGTGTACCCGCCGCTGTCACAGACTCGCCGCCCCCTTGAAAGCTTGGCCGGGGACGATCGGACCCTGCGATGAGACGGCAACACGCCGACACCCGCACAGGCCCGCAACAACATGCACTACCCGGACCGAACCGTTCCAACCACCAAGCGGAACGGCGGACCGAGACAACACTAGGCCCAACGCCGGACGGAACCGACAACGGACCGAAAGCCGCTGGTGGGATTTGAACCCACGACCTCACCCTTACCAAGGGTGCGCTCTACCACTGAGCTACAGCGGCGGCAGATCCCACCGATCATCGGCTCGCCGGCTGCCCGAAACACGGACACACCGACCACCCAACCCCGGCGGGCTTCGATCGTAGACCGGGCCCGGGCCGAATCAATCCAAACGGGGCCTCCAGCGCCTTCACAATGACCCGGCAAAATGGCCGGGAAGCAAGAGCGAGAAATCATCCGCGAGGTCCGAAAGCAGCCCGAGACCCGCTTGCCCAGGCCGCCGAGCCCGCACAGGCCCTCCAGCCCGGCCCGAGCGGCGGCCGACGATCGCCACCACGCTCGCCGATGCCAGAAGCCGGGGCACCCTGCATGCCGGAGGTCCCGACGCCATGCCCACCACCCAACGACCGAACCGATCCCCGCTGCTGCGTGCCACGCTCGCGTGCTGCAGCCTGTCCCCCGCCATGCTCCTCGCAAACGCCGCCGGGGCCCAGTCGGTCCTCGTCGAGCGCTGGACGGGCTCGCAGTGGGCCTTCGTGCCGGGCTTCGGCGGCGCAACCGGCCTGCCGAACGGCTCAGACGTCGACCTCGCCCTCACGCAGAGCGAGATCATCCGTGTCCGATCGAGCAGCGGCGACCAGGGTGAGATCGGGCTGATCACGGTCCGGATGCCCGACGCGACGACGCCCGCCACGGTGCTCGTCGGACGGTCCGCCCCCCCCACCACACGCACCGACGTCCCCGCCGGCCAGCCGGCCGCCCGGTCGATCGGAGGGCTGGTCTCAAACGGCAACGTCATCGCGCAGATCAACGCCGGCTCGATCGTCGGCCCGGGCGTCGACGTCCGCCGGCTTGTCAGGCTCGACCTCACGGGCGACCTGGCCGCACCCGTGATCCACCGCGGCACCGCCGGATCGATCACCGACCGCATCGCCGCGATCGACATCGCCGGCTCCATCACCCCCGCCGGCTCGATCGTGTCGCTCAACGGCACCATCGGCGAGATCTCAGTCTCCGGCGATGCGCTCGGCACCATCGCCTCGCAGAACGGCGGCATCGAGACCATCGACATCGCCGGGTCGCTCGGAGACGCATCGAGCCCGGCGACCGTGTACGGCTGGGCCGGCGACGCGCTCCGCGGCATCCTCACGCTCGAAGTCGGCGGCACGATCGGCGACCCGGGCACGCTCTCGCGCGTGCTCACGGGCGGGCCGATCATCCGCATCGAGGCCGAAGAGATCCACGCTGATGTCGACGCGTTGCTGGACCCGGCCGACCCGGGCTTCGCCGGCGGCGTGATCGCACGCACGGGCGACATGACCGGCTCGCTCATGATCCGCTCGCTGTCGAGCTTCGGCGGCTGGTCGGAAGCGCCCTGCCTGATCTCGGCCGCCGGCGCGTTCGACGGCACGCTCGTCATCGAAAACGTCGTCCGCAACGAGCGGGCCGCCGGGCCCGAGGTCGTCTTCGGCTCGGTCGCGCCCGATTCGCTGCTCTCGATCCGCAGCCTCTTCGCGAGCCGCTCCGACCTGCCCGCGCCCGAGATCCGCGTGAGGAACGCGCAGTCGATCGGCGGTCAGATCATCGTCGGATCACCGAACGAGGCGTCGTTCGCCGGCGACGCGGCCGTCACCATGGGCCAGCCCACGCAGTTCAGCGTCACCCCTGACACCAAGGACTACATCGACCTGTTCAGCGATCTCGGCGGCGGCGCGGTCGCGATCGCGCCCTTCAACTTTCACACGCTCGAGTCCTTCCCCCAGCACGACGAGGTCATCCTGCTCGACCCGTCGTCGACGCTCACGGGCGCCGTCGTGCGCATGTTCGGGCCCGTCTTCGGCGAGTTGCCGGCGGTCACCGTCGAGCAGCGGCTCCCCGGCGCGAGCGCCTGGATCGATCGCTCGGCCGACTTCGTCGCCTCCGCCGCCGCGAGCGAGATTGACGCGACACGCGAGGTCCGCATCGAAGCCGTCACCGCCGCCGGCTTCACCGAGGGCGAGTGGCGCATCAAGCCCGTCGACGGCACCATCCGCAGCGCCTTCGCCGCCGAGACCCCCGACGTCCGCTTCGACTCGCAGTACGACGACGACACCTACCGCTTCTCGGTCGTGATCGACTGCCCTTCGGACCCGCGACCGATCACCGCCGGGCGAGACACGGTCAACGACCTCAGGCCGCTCGACGTGGGCGACTACATCACGCCCGTGCAGCCCGGCACGCCGCCGCTCTGCCCGTAACTCACTCAGCCGACCCCTCAGCCGGCCATGACCTCGCGAACGAACGCGAGGTCGGCCTCGGTCATCGGGTCGTCGCCCCCGGCCCGCACGTTGCACAGCGCCTGCCGCTCGTTGCGGAAGCCGGGGATCACGCTGCACACGTTGGCGTGCCCCGCAACAAACCGGCTCGCAGCCGATGATCGCTCTTCGATTGACGTGCCGAAGCGCTCGCCGAGCTTCTCGAGCTTGGGCTTGAGCGACCGCAGCGCCTGCTGATCAAACTGGTTCATACGCTGCCCGCGGATGTCGCCGGTTTCGAACGCCGGCGGATTCTCAGGATCGAACTTGTCGAGCAGCAGCCCCTGGCCCAGCGGGCTGAAGCCGACAAACGAGCAGCCGTGCTCGTCCATCAGCTGCTGCACCTTGCAGCCGGGCCTGATGCACTCCTGAAACAGCATGCTCGCCCGGCTCTGCAGCACGTCGGGCTTCACGACCGGAATCGCCTTGGCAAAGTGCTCATCGGTGTAGGCGCTCTGCCCCACCGCCCGCACCTTGCCCTCGGCAACGAGCTCCCGCATCACGCCGGCCGCGTCGTGGATATTGCCAAGCTCGCCGTCTGCGCCAAAGTTGCCGTGATGAAAGTAGTAGACGTCGATGCAATCGACGCCGAGGTTCCGCAGCGACTGCTCGCACTGCCGGCGAATGTGATGCGGGTCGTACTGATGCTCGGCCGTGCCCTGGAAGTGCCCCATCTTCGTCGCGATGACGACCGAATCTGCCGATACGCCCAGCTTCTTCAGGCAGTCCCGCAGCATACGCTCGGCCCGCCCGTTGCCGTAAATGTCCGCGTTGTCGAAGTGCGTCACCCCCGCATCGAGCCCGGCCTTGATGCCCGCAAGGATGTCGTCCTCGTTCACATCGGCCCAGCCGATCGGCTTGCCATCGGCGAGCGACCAGTTGGGCCCGCCCATGGTCCAGCAGCCGAAGCCGGTTTCAGAAATCTTAATATCTGTCGTGCCAACTGAGTGGTATCTCATGATCGAGTGTACGCGTCAGTAAAAGCAACGCACACCGGAATGTGCTACGGTGCGGCGAACAAGGGGGATCTCACCATGAACAAGTCAATACCGAGCCTGCTGGCATGTCTCGCGCTCATGGCGTCCGGCTGCACGACCATTGAAGACTACACGCTCAACTCGCTCACGTTCGTCGGCATCGAAACGTCCGATGTCCACAACGACACAGACGGCGAACGCACCGAAGTCCGCATGCTCAAGTACGCCGATGGCGCCAATTCGCTTCGGTTTAACATCAACCCAAAGGAAACCATCAACCTGCAGCTCCCCGACAGTGGCGCAGCTGCCGAGGTGTTCGATTTTGGTATGGCAGAAGCATCCGCGCTCGCGTCCACGCTGCTGAAGTTCGGCTTAGATCAGGCGCAGCGAGCCATCGAAAAGGCCGCGGACGCCCACGAGCGATCGTTCACCGGGCTCGCCTATGACACCGACTTCTGGGACGTGTACCCAACGCAGCCGCGGTACGCGGGCTTCGAGATCAAGCGCTTCACGGAGCGGATGGGAGACGTCCCGGCGTTTCACCTTGTGTGCGCCTTCGAATACGGCAAAGGCGACGGGAGCACGTTCCTCGTCAAGCCCGTCTATTTTGTCACGCGCACCGCCAAGGCGTGCGTCTCGCGAACCAGCGGCAAACGGCGGCTGGACTCCAAGATCGATCTCAAACTCACGGGCGCGTACGTCGATGCACAGGGCATCCTGCAGACTCCCGAGCTCGCGACGGTCAGCGGAACATTCGAGAACTATGTCCTGAACCCCGATCGCGAGTATGGCAACGAGTTCATCTGTCAAGGCGAAGGTTCAGGATGGGTCCCCGTAAAGCGTCGTTCAAGCGGAGCGGATAGCGGCGCACTCGTAAAGATCGACGCGGACGACTTGCAACTCTGGCACGCGGCATTCGCTGAAAGGTACATCGGATTCTTCAGCGCTCCCCCCGTCTCAGTTGTAAAGGACAACAACGGCGATGCGTACCCCAGTCAGCAAGGCGGCACGTTCAAGCTGACAGTCGTAGTCACCGAAACGGACCGAAGCGAAGTCCCCGATCAGCTGGTCAAGCTCTCGAACGCGATCGGAGAGAACGAAGACGACATCCAATCGGCCGTGCTTGGAGCGCTCGGACTCGAGCAGACGTCCGACGACGACTAGCACCAGCGCGATCGCTGTCATCACTCCGCCGGCACGCACCGGCCCTCGCTCCACGCCCGTAGCTTCGCGATCCGCTCCGCCATCGTCACGCTCAACGGCGGCGACTGCTGCATCGTCGTCACCAGCAGCTCGGTCGTCACGGGCTCGGATTTCGACCGGGCCTCGTGCCGGGCGGAGATGATCGCCTGCTCGATCTCCGCGCCGCTGAAGCCGGCCGAGGCCTCGACGAGCGTCGGCAGATCAAAGCGATCGGCATCGAGGTGCCGCTTGCTCAGGTGGATCCGGAAGATCGCGCCGCGCGCGTCGTCGCCCGGCAGATCCACGAAAAAGATCTCATCAAACCGGCCTTTCCGGAGCAGCTCGGGAGGAAGGGCCTCGATGTCGTTGGCCGTGGCGACCAGAAAGACGCCCGACCGGTGCTCCTGCATCCAGGTCAGGAGCGACCCGAACATGCGTCGGCTCAGCCCGCCGTCGTTGCTCGTGCTCGCCGCGCTGGCAAACGCCTTCTCGATCTCGTCGATCCAGAGGATCACGGGCGACATCATCTCGGCCTGGTGCAGCGTGTCGCGGAGCCGGCGCTCGGTCTGGCCCACGTATTTGTCGTAGAGCGCGCCGACGTCCATCCGCATGAGCGGGCGCTGCCACGCGGTCGCGATCGCCTTCGCGCACAGGCTCTTGCCCGCGCCCTGCACACCCAGCAGCAGCACGCCCCGGGGCACGTCGATCAGCTCGCCCTCTTCCGCGGCATCGATCGCGCCGCGCCGCGCCGCGAGCCAGCTCTTGAGCCGACCGAGCCCGCCGATGTCGTCCATGCTCGTCGGGGCGCGGACGAAGTCGAGCAGGCCCGCCGAGCTGACCGCCTCGCGCTTGAGCCTGATGATGTCGTCGAGGTCGGATGCATCGATCGTGTCGTCCTCGAGCGCGATCTCGGCGATGATCTCCGCAGCCTGCCGCCGCGTCAGACCTCGCAGGTTGCGCACCATCGCGCCGAGGTTGTTCTTCGAGACCTCGATCTTGAGCGGCGACCGCTGGTGCAGGTCCTTCGCCGTCGATCGCACGATCTGCTCCAGCTCGTCGGTCGCGGGCAGGCTCATCTCAAACTCGACCGCCTGCGATCTGACAAACTCGGGCACCTTCGTCGCGTGGTCGATCATGATGATCGTGCCCCGGCGTGCCCGCATGCTTGAGAGCAGATCGCGGAACGCCCGGCGCGGCCGCGGCTCGTCGAGGTGCTCGATCATGTCGATCAGGCAGGCCATGGGCGCCCCGGCCGAGGCGCGGAGATGCTCGAGCGCCTTCGAGGGCGCGAGCGTGTCGGGCTCCGGCGTCGACGGGTCGACCAGGCCCTCGTACACGCCGCTCAGGAGCGTCCAGACCGCGAGCCGGCCGTGCGTCGCCATCGCCGCGTCGCGGGCGAGCTGCAGGGCCTCGTCTTCCTCAAACGTCCGGATCAGCACCAGCGGCCGGGCCGCTCTGCAGAGCCGCTCAAGGCGTTTCAGGTCCGTTTGTGCCATATCGACTCTCCCGCAAAATCACGATCAGTCCGACGAACGCGTAAACACACTGGCGAGGCGGCAACTGCCGCGCACACTCAAGCGTACCGGAACGCACGCCGGCCGTTCGGCCCGCGATCGATCAGCCTCGACACAGAAACACACCATGCCACCCCGCACGCACAGCCCGCTCAACTTCCTCAGCCTCGGCCAGATCCTGGCGGCCTGCACCTGCTCCACGCTCATCGCCGTGTGTGCAGGCGGCCAAGTCGATCCGGCGGCCGCGCTCGCCGAGCAGCGACTCCAAACCGACCGCGCCACCGGTGAGCCCGTGCGGCTCGCCACCCGGTCGGCCCGGCTGCGCATCGATGATCCCGCATCGGCGCGGTCCGCCGCGTGGATCGTCGATCGAGCGGGTGACGGCGTCGCGGCAAAGGCGGGCGGCCAGGACCGCCGCATCACGCTGCACGCGGCAGTCGTCGCGCAAGCACCGGCACCGCTCCTCAGGGCAGCGGGCTTCGACGCCGAGCCCATCGCCGGCGTCAGCGGGTTTGCGCGGGTCGACGCCGCCTCGGTCAGCGACGCGGTGGTGCTCGCAGAGACGGTCAGAGCCCTGCCCGGCGTCGTCGATGCATCGATCGCTTCGAGCCGATCCTTTGCGAGCCGAGAGCTGCCGAACGATCTTGCGCTGCCGTTCGCGTGGCACCTGCGGAACCTCGAGCAGCCCGGCAACGACGTCTCGGCCCAAGAGGCATGGGGCCTCGGGTACACCGGCGCCGGCGTGCGAATCGGCATCATGGACGAGGGCGTGCTCACGTCGCACAACGACCTCGCCGCCAACCACGACGCCTCGCTCAGCCAGGTAGGAATCACCTCGAACCACGGCACGAGCGTGGCGGGCATCGCCGCGGCCGTTGCCAACAACTTCGCCGGCGCCGCGGGGCTCGCCCACGGCGCGACCTTCGGCCAGCAGTACTACTTCCTCGGCTTCGACCCCGACAACATCGCGCCGATCACCAACGCCGAGGGCTTCACCTTCGCCAATGACCGGATCGACATCCGCAACAACAGCTGGGGGCCGATCGACACCGGGGCGTACGACCGGCTCGACCCGCTCGAAGCCGCCGCGCTCGAGACCGTCACCGAACAGGGCCGCGGCGGGCTCGGCGGCATCGTCGTCTGGGCCGCGGGCAACGGCGGCGGGATCGACCGCGTCGACTACGACGGCTTCGCCTCAAGCCGTCACACGATCTCGATCGGCGCGATCGGCTTCCTCGGCACCCGTGCAACGTACAACGAGCGGGGCTCGTCCATGCTCGCCGTCGCCTGGTCCGACGGTAACCGCGACCCGGACACCTTCGAGGCGCGCTCGATCTTCGCGCCGAGCGCGTCGAGCCAGTTCGGATTCACCCAGTCGTTCGGC